>SZOV01000043.1 GCA_030263375.1 Deltaproteobacteria bacterium PRO3 | reverse complement strand
ACGGCGGAGATCCTGTGCGCCATCGACGGGCGTCCCGCCGCCAGCATCGAGCCGATCAGGACCGGGTCGCTGCCCTGCCGCGCCAGGCCGCGCAGCAAGAGCTCGGCGCGGGCGCCCAAGGGACCACGGCCTTCCAAGGCATCGAGATTTCTCGAGGCCCGTTCCCGATGTCGCGGCGATTCGGCGTCTTGGACAAGGGCGGCGTAGACGCGGGCGGCGATCTCGGGGCGCTCGGCACGCTCCTGGCGCCCGGCGAAGGCGAGCAGCCCTTCCTCATACAAATCCGCATCGGTTTCGCGCGCCAGTGACTCCAGCTCGGCGCGCGCGGGCGCGTCCAAGCGAGGCAACCAAGTCCTGTCGATGCGAGCGGTCATGAATTCCCCAACCCTAGTTCACTGTTGAAAAAACCACCGGCGTTCGGGCCAAGCCTTTTCAACAGCCTCCCATGGCCCGGGCGGGCCTAATGCGGAAGCTCTATAAATAACAAGGGGTTTTCGGTGGGAAAGAGGCAAAGTTGCGCCGGGGCCGGGCGAGGCTAGCTAAGCCTAATCGCGAAAGTTCTTGAATTGCAGGGGAATCCCGAAGTCCTGGCCTTTAAGCAGGGCGATGGCCTCCTGCAGGTCGTCCCGCTTCTTGCCCGTCACCCGGACCTGGTTGTCCTGGATCTGGGCCTGGACCTTGAGCTTGCTGTCCTTGATCGCCGCGGTGAGCTTCTTGGCCTTCTCGGTCTCGATGCCCTCGAGGACCTTGACGTCGCACTTGACCAGCTGGCCGCCGGCCGGCTCGATCTTGCCGACGGACAGCGACTTGATGTCGATCCCGCGCCGCATCGCCTTGGTTTGGAGGATCTCGATCACGGCCTTCATCTTGGTCTCGTTGTCGCTGACGACGTGGATATTGTTCTTGTCGAGCTTGAGCTCGGTCTTGGTGCCCTTGAAGTCGTAGCGCTGTTGGATTTCTTTGGTGGCCTGGTTGACGGCGTTGTCGACCTCTTGGTGGTCGACTTCGCTGACCGCGTCGAAAGACGGCATGGGAACCTCGCTTATTTTTTCTTGTAGACGAAGAGCTCGTCGCCGAGCCCCTGATTCAATGCCACCTTGTCGAAGACGTAGTGGCTCAAATTTCCGGAATCGGTGAAGAGGAAGACCTCGCGGGCATAGGCGGTCGCCGGGTCGAAGCCCATCACCAGCCACTGGAGGCTGGAACGTTTTTGCAGCGGTGTCAATTCCAACCACTGCAGGTCGCCCTTCTCCCGCTTCAGGGTTTGCCACTTCTTGGGATCGACCTCCTCCACCGCGAAATCCCGTTTGAGGTTGCCCAGGCCGCCTAAGAAGCTCAGGGCCTCGGCGGGGAGGCTCTCCTCGTCCAAGGCGAGCTTCTCGACCTGGGGGTCCCCCGTCTCGAAGATCCAGAGGTTCTTGCCGTCGCCCAAGTAATTGCGGCCGCGGGACCCTTCGTAGTGGATCGCCAGCTTGCCGGGTTTCTTGAAGAGGGCCCTGCCCTTCTTGCTCACTTCTTTCTCCAAGACCGCCACGTAGGTTTTTTGGGTGAAGTCGATGCTCAGGTCGCCGGCCTGCTCGTAGGTCTTCTGGACGCGGTCGGCGAGAGCCGCCGCGCCTTGGGCGCCGGCCCCGGCGGGAAAGAGGCCGAGGGTCGCCAATGCGATCAAAATCCAAGATCCGTTTTTCATGTTCACCTGCCTAAGCTTTGTTCAGTGGCCGAAAAAGGAGGCGGCCCCCCGGGCTGAAACGCCCTTTAACGGGGCATCAGCCTAAATTTCTTTGGCATGGATCTTGATAATCCTATCCGGCATGAGAAGTCCTCCAAAAAAATACCCGCGATACTTGGGCCTATCCCTGTACCTGATGCGGCTCGGCCGACGCCTCGGGCGCTGGAGCGAGGGCGGCGGTCTCGCCCCGCGGCTACTGTACTTTTACTTGAGGGAAAAGACGCCCCATGCCGCTTAAAGAGATCGTCGCCATCGTGCGACCCGAGCGGGCCCTGGACACCGAGGAGATCCTCCTCTCCCATGGGGCCCTCTACGTCGCAAGGCAGTCCGTCTTCGGGCGCGGCAAGGAGATGGGCCAGCGCCTGTTCCGCGGTTGGTTCGGGCGCTGGAAGAGCCAGACCTCGCCCTACCTGCGCAAGGCGAAGCTCTCCGCCCTGGTCGAGGCGAAGGACGCCCCCAAGATCATCCGCAAGATCCTCGAGAAAAACTGCACCCGGCAATTCGGAGACGGCCGCGTCTTCGTCCTGCCCATCGAAGGAGAATGACATGAAGATGGTCCGCGCCGTGATCCGCGGCGACCAAGAAGAAAAGGTCATCCAGGCCCTCGAGAGGCACGGCTTCGTCTCCTACACCCGCTGGGAGGTGATCGGCCGCGGCAAGCAAAAAGGGGTCAAGAAGGGCGGCGTACACTACCTCGAGCTCTACAAGACCTGCCTGATGATCGTCGTCGACGACGGGGAGGAGAAGAAACTGGTCAAGGTGCTGCGCGACGCCGCCTTCACCGGCAAGATCGGCGACGGCAAGATCTTCGTCACCCCGGTGGAGAGCGCCTATACGATCCGCACGGGGACCGAGGGGCTCTGAGCTCGATCCACACGTTAAGCCCCATAATTTTCATGGACTTCGCGGGCGCGGGATGCCAGAAAAGGCCCTCGGGCACGGCTCCCATGCGAGGAATTCCATGAAAAAATTCTTAATGATTTTAACTTGTTTCGCCACTGTCGCCGCGGGACTCCCCGCCTTCGGCCAAGGTCAAGAGTTGCCGCAAGATACCGGCGGGGCCAATCCTTCCTATCCGGCCAGCATCGACTTAAGCGAGCAGGACGAGGACGGCTGGTTCATCGGCAGCGACCAAGGCGTGCTCTTCTTCGTGGGCACCAGCGGCAACTTCATGGACCTGCAGTATTACGGCTCGGTCTACGGCGGCTACAATTTCCGCGGCATCGTCCAGCCCCTGATGCGCCTCTCCCAGGCGATCGGCAGCACCGAGGGCTTCTTCAATGCCACCACCTTCTTCTTCATGCTGGAGGGCGGCCTCAAGATCACGCCGATCCGCACCAAGTTCCGTCCCTTTTTCATCGGGACGGTCGGCTTCTACCACCTCGACTTCAACGACTTCGGCTCGCCGATCTTCGACGACACCAATTTCACCTTCACGGCCGGCGGCGGCCTCGAGTACAAATTCAGCTCGAGCCGGATCAACGTCTCGTCGGAATACCGCGGGATGATCAACGACGGCCTGGACCTGCGCGGCGTGCAGGTCACCCTGGGCTACGCCTTCCAATTTTAAAATGAGCGAGGAGCTGCGCGGCCAACGCATCCTGATCACCGGCGCCTCGATGGGCATCGGCGAGGCCTTGGCCCGCGAGTTCGCCGGGCGCGGCGCCGAGTTACTGCTGGTCGCGCGCAGCGAGGACCGATTGCGCGCGCTCTGCGAGGAGCTGCGCCGGTCGGGCGTTCCCTGCGAATACCTCGTCGCGGACCTCATGAAGCCGGAGCAGGTCGCCTCCCTGGTCGAAAAAATCCTGTCGGGGGGGCGTCTGGACGGCATCGCGCACAACGCGGGCGCCGGCCTCTACGGCGCCTTCGAGCAATACGCGGAGGCCGACGTCCGCGAGCTCTTCGAGCTCAATTTCTTCAGCGTGCTGGCCCTGACCCGCGGCCTGCTGCCGCTCCTGAAAAAATCGCCGCGCCCGACGCTCCTGCTGGTCTCCTCCATCGTCTCCTGGCGCGCCATCGCGCGGCTGAGCGTCTATTCGGCCTCCAAATCGGCCTTAAACGGCTTCGCCGAGGCCCTGCGCGTCGAGCTGAAACGCGAGGGGATCTGCGTGGTCAACAGCTACCCCGGCCGCACGCGCACGCCCTTCTCCGCGAACGCCAAGAGCTTTGGCTGGCGGCCCTTCTCGACGGAGCGCTCGGGGATGCCCCCGGAGAAGGTCGCCCGCAAACTGGCGCGCGCCTACGTCCGCGGCAAGCGCGACGAATTCGTCTCTTGGAGCAACCGGCTATTGGTGTGGGGGAATTTTTTCTTTCCGAAGCTGATCGATTGGGGGCTGGGGAGATATTTCCGGAACAGGTAGGGGCGAACCCAAGGTTCGCCCCTACTAGATCTTGAAGGCGAAGAAGCTCGTCATCGGCCCGCGCTTGACCAGCATGCGCACCGTCTGCCCACGCTTCAATCCCTCGCTCTTCTTCAAGAAATCCCGGCTGCCGACGACGGGTTGGTCGTTGAATTTGAGGATCACGTCGCCGGGTTGAATGCCGACGAAGGCCGCGGCCGAACGCTCGTCGATGTCGGTTACCGTCACGCCCTGCCCGGGCGGCAGGCCGTTGCGCTGGCTCTCCAAGGGATTGACGTCGCGAATCGCCAGCCCGATCGAGCTGCTGTTGCCGCCGCCGACGGCGCTGCCGGCAATCACCTGACTTACCTCGCTCTGCGAGGCGACCTTCACCTGAAAACTCTTCCGTTCCCCACGGCGCAGGACGTCGATCGTCACCTCGGAGCCGACTTCGGCCTGCCCGACCAGGATCGGGAGGTCGTTGGTCTTTTGGATGGGCTGGCTGTTCAGGCCGAGGATCAGGTCCCCCGCCTGGATCCCGGCGCGGTGCGCGGGAGAGCCTTCGAAGACCTGCCCGACCAAGGCGCCTTCCGGCTTGCTCAGTCCCATGGCCTGCATCAGCTCGGGGGTGACCTCTTGCAGGCCGATGCCCAAGTAGCCGCGTTCCACCTTCTGCCCCTTGATCAGCTTGGGAATGACCTGCTTGGCCATGTTGATGGGGATGGCGAAGCCCAGCCCCTGGCCGGCGGCGACGACGGCCGTGTTGACGCCCACCACCTCGCCGCGCAGGTTGAAGAGCGGCCCGCCGGAATTGCCCGGGTTGATCGAGGCGTCGGTCTGGATGAAGTCGTCGTAAGGCCCGGCGCCGATCACCCGGCCCTTCGCGCTGACGATGCCCGCCGTCACGGTCTGGGTGAGGCCGAAGGGATTGCCGATCGCCAGGACCCAATCGCCGATCTCGAGGGAGTCGGAATTGCCTAAGGCCACCGTGGGGAGGCTTTCGTGGGCGTCGATCTTGATGACCGCGATGTCCGTCTTGGGATCGGAGCCGACGATGCGGGCCGCCAGGCTGCGCCCGTCGGAGAGCTTGACCTCGATCTCGTCCGCGCCGCTGACCACGTGGTTATTGGTGAGGATGTAGCCGTCCTTGTTCAGGATGAAACCGGAACCCAGGCTGCTTTGACGGCGCTGAGGGTTGGACTGGTAATAGCGGTTGTAAAAGTCCTCGTACAAGGGATTGGGGTAACGCCCCCGCGGGCGCAGGGTCTTGGAGGTGCTGATGTTGACCACCGCCGCCTGAACCTGCTTCGTCAGGTCGGCGAAGGAGGAGGGCGCGCCGCGCGGCGGGGAAAAGAGCGGGGGCGGCGCCGAGGCCGCTTCGCTTTGGGCGGAGCTGGGTTGCAGCCAATCCAGCTTGACGGCGATGCCCAGGCCGACGCCGGCCGAGAGGACGGCGGTGAGCAAAAGGGTGCGCAGAGAATATTTCTTTCCCATGCGTGGTTCTAACGAAAAACGGCTGCGATCGGTTTTCATGAAGATGTCTGCGCCTCCACAAAACGCATCCGCAGGTCGTAGAGGACGGCTTGCAATAACTGCGCCTCCTCCGGCGTCAAATGCCCCTGCGTCTTCGCCTCCAGGATCCCCAGGAGGTCGATGTTGTACTTGGCCTGGACCAGGTTTTTCTCCACCTTCCCGCTCATCGGGTGGGGGGCCAGGCCCAGCCCGCTGTGCGCGCCCGCGGCCAGGGAAAGGACCAAGGAGGAGAAATCCGCAGGTATCTCCCGCAGGGACTCCGGGGCCTCGGCGGCCTCGGGAGCCTTAGGGGTCTCCACGGAAGGGGCGTCCTCGGCGCTTTCCTGCGGGGCCGCTTCGTTCCGGCCCTCCACCGGAGTGCCGTCCGGATGGAAGCGCCGCCGGTCCTTTACCTTAAATCCTTGATTTTCCAATTCTTCCGCGTCGCTCATCGGATTGGACTCCTGCTTCATTTAATAAGTTTGCCCCTCGGGGCTGTCAAGTAGCGTCCCTGCGGCGGAACAAACGGCCAACCCCCTGAAACTACGAGAAAAGCGCCAGCTCTTCCTTGACTTCATTCCGGCGATCTTCCTAAGATCCGCCCCTATGCGAAAATGGCCCCTCCTGCTCCTGTTCCCCGCCTTGGTAATGATCGCCGGGGCCTGCCAGAAAAAATCCTTCAAATTTTCCGGCGACGAGACCGACGTGCAGGCCATCGAGAAGTGCATGAAGCTGAGCGAGAAGAAGAAGTTCCAAGAGGCGGTCGAGTGCCTCGAGATCTTCAAGAGCCGCTTCCCCGACAGCACCTACGCCCTGGATGCCGAACTGAACATCGCCGACGCCTATTTTCGCAAAAAAGACTGGGTCCTGGCCGCCGAGACCTACAACCTCTTCACGCGGCTGCACCCCACCAGCGAGAAGCTCGACTACGCCTACTACCGCGCCGGCCTCTCTTATGAAAAACAGCTGCCCAAGGGCATCGACCGCGACCTATCCTCGATGAACCAGGCCGAGGAGAACTTCGCGATGGTCTTCCGCCGTTTCCCCGGCAGCCCCTATGCCGAGATGGCGAAGGCGAAATACGACGAGGTCCGCGGCCGCGGGGCGAAGAAAGACATGTATGTCGGCAAATTTTATTTCAAGAGCGGCCAATACCGCGCGGCCATCCCGCGCTTTTTGCAAGTGCTGCAGGAGTACCCCGGCCTGGGCTACGACGAGGAGGCCCTGGAGCGCACCGCGCTGGCCTTCCATAAGCTGGGCGAAAAAGAGAAGGCCCAGGGCGCGGCGCAGCTGATGCGGGAGAAATTTCCCGACAGCAAGAAGACCCAAAAGGTGTTGAAGAAGGTCGGCCTGGCCTCGGCCCCGGCTCCGACCCCGGCCGGCAACTAAGTCAAGCTTCGAAGGAGATAGCCATGGACGAAATCCGCGCCTTGTTCTCCGAGGGCAAGAAGGCCTTCCAGCAGCACCAATACGAGCACGCCCAGAAAATCTTCCTCCAGCTGATCCAAAAGAAGCCCTATTTCGCCGACGTCTACAACATGCTCGGCGTCATCTCGCACAACTCGGGGCAGTTCACCGACGCGACCGGCTATTTCGAAAAGGCGCTCAAGATCAATCCGAAGTACACCGAGGCCCTGCTCAACTTGGCCGTGCTCTACAACGACCTGGGCGAGTACAAGAAGGCCCGCGCCCTCTATGCCAAGGTCCAAGAGAAATCCCGCGAGCACAAGGGCAGCAAGATGGACCCCTTCATCCGCGCCAAGCTGGCCAACCGCCACGCCGAGGTGGGCGACATCTACGAGGGGATCGGGTTCTACAAAGAGGCGATCGAGGAGTACCGCAAGGCCCTGCACCTGGGGCCGACCTTCCTCGACATCCGCTGCAAATTGGCGGTGTGCCTCCGCGAGATGGGCAAACACAAGGACGCGATCGAAGAATTCAAGCGCGTCCTGAAGGCCAACCCCAAGTACCACTACGCCGGCGTCCAGCTGGGCGTGACGCTCTACGCCGCGGGCAAGACCAAGGAAGCGGTGGCGCAGTGGAAGAAGACGCTCAAGGCCGAGCCTGGCCACGAGGGGGCGAAGATGTACTTGAGGCTGGCGGAAGGCGCAGCCTAGCAGAAGCGAATCCCGGTCGCCCCTACGACGTCTCCAGAAAGGCCAGATAGCGCTGCCGAAGCTCCGCGAAGCGCGGATGGTGGTAGTCGATCCGCTCCCCCCGCTTCATCCCCTCCACCTGCACGGCGATAAACTCGTCCTTGGGGTCGATTTCGTCGTTTAGATTGACGTCGATGACGAGGATCTCGTCCTGGAATTGATTGAAGCCTTTGACGTCGAGAAGCGGCACGCGGATCACCCCCGCCTCACCCTTGCACCAGATCGTAAACCTTGCTCAAGGCCCCGTCGAGGCCCTCCAGATTGGGCCCGCCCGCCTGCGCCATCTCGGCCTTGCCGCCGCCGGAGCCGCCGACCAAGGCGGCCAGCTCTTTGGCGAGCTTGCCGGCGTCGAAGCGCGGGGTGAGGTCTTTCGAGACGCGCACGATCAGCGTCGCCTTCCCCTCCGCCGCCGAGCCGATCACCGAGACGCCGCTGCCCAGCTTATTCTTCACCTGGTCGGAGAAGTCGCGCAGCGACTTGAGGTCGTCGATGTCGCGCCGCAGGGCCAGGACCTTGACGCCGCCCACCTCGCGGACCTGCCGCATCAGATCGCCCTCGCCGCCGCCCCCGCCGCTCGCCAGCTTGGCCTTCAGCTGGCTCAGTTCGCGCTCGTACTTCTTCAACAGTTCGGCCTGCTTTTCGATGCGCTCGGGGATCTCGTCGGGCGCGGCCTTGAGCCGCCGCGCCAGGCCGGTCCACTTGTCCTCGAGGTCGCGGAGATATTGGAGGGCCCCCGCGCCCGTGATGGCCTCGATGCGCCTGACTCCGGCCGCCACCGAGGACTCGCTCACGATCTTGAAAAGACCGATCTCACCGGTGCGGTCCACATGGGTGCCGCCGCAGAGCTCGGTGGAGAAGTGCTCGATTTTCAAGACGCGCACCCGGTCGCCGTACTTCTCGCCGAACAGGGCCATCGCCCCCTCGCCCATCGCCTCGTCGTAGGCCATCTCTTTCTTCTGCACCTCGATGTCCTCGCGGATCTTCTCGTTGACCAGGTCCTCGACGGCGCGGATCTCCTCGCGGGTCATGGGCTGGAAGTGGCTGAAATCGAAACGCAGCCGCTCGGGCGCCACCAGCGAGCCGGCCTGCTTGACGTGCTCGCCCAGAACCTTGCGCAGGGCCGCGTGCAGCAGGTGCGTCGCGGTGTGGTTGAGCCGCGTCGGGGCCCGCGTCAGGGGATTGACCTTGAGATGAACCTCGTCGCCGACCTTCAGCGCGCCCTGCACGACCTTGGTCATGTGCGCGATCAAGTCGCCGGCCGGCTTCTGCGTGTCCTTCACCTCGCCCAGGGCCTGGGGCGCGATGATCTGGCCCTGGTCGCCGACCTGGCCGCCGGACTCGGCGTAGAAGGGGCTGTACTCGCAGAAGACCTCGACCTCGTCTCCGGCCTGGGCAACCTCGACCTGCCGGCCGTCCTTGACGATGGCGCTGATCTTCGAGATGCAGTCGAGGGTCTGGTAGCCGAGGAAGTGCGTCGCGATCCCCTCCGCGACCATCTCTTGATGGACCTCGGCGGTCTTCGCCTCGCCCGAGCCCTTCCAGGCCGCGCGGGCCTTGTCGCGCTGGCCCTCCATCAGGCGTTCGAATTCGGCGTGGTCGACGACCAGCTGGGATTCGATCGCGATGGTCTCGGTGAGATCCAGGGGAAAGCCGTAGGTGTCGTAGAGCTTGAAGGCCACCTCGCCGGAGAGCGTCTTCTTGCCCGCCCGCTTCGTTGCGGCGATCTCGCTCTCGAGGATCTCCAGCCCCTTCTCGAGGGTCTCGAGGAAACGCAGCTCCTCGGCGCGGATCACCTCTTCGATGAATTTTTGATTGGCGGCGATCTCCGGGTAGATCCCGCCCATCTCGGCGACCAGGACCGGGACGATCTGGAAGAAGAAGGGTTCGTGCAGGCCCAGCATCCGCCCATGGCGGATCGCGCGGCGCATGATGCGGCGCAGGACGTAGCCGCGGCCCTCGTTGGAGGGCATGACGCCGTCGCCGATCAGGAAGGTCGTGGCGCGGATGTGGTCGGCGACGACGCGCATCGAGACGTCGGTGTTTTCGTCGGCGCCGTACTTCTTGCCGCTGAGCTCGGCGATCTTCGCGAGCAAGGGGGTGAAGAGGTCGCTGTCGTAATTGCTGTAGACGCCCTGCACCACGCAGGAGAGGCGCTCGAGCCCCATGCCGGTGTCGACGCTGGGCTTGGGCAGCGGCGTCAGCTTGCCGTCGGCGCCGCGGTCGAACTGCATGAAGACCAGGTTCCAGATCTCCATGATGCGGCCGGACTCGGAGCCGGCCAGAAAGTCGGCGCGGCTCTTGCCGACCGCGCCGTCGAAGTCGTAATGGATCTCGGTGCAGGGGCCGCAGGGGCCGGTCTCGCCCATGCTCCAAAAGTTGTCGGCCTCGTCCAAGCGCAGGATGCGCTCGGCGGGGACCTGGCTCAACTCCTTCCAGAGCTTCTCCGCCTCGTCGTCCTCGCGGAACACCGTCACCCACAGGCGGTCCTTGTCGAGCTTGAGGACTTGGGTCAGGTATTCCCAGGCGAAGGCGACGGCGTCGCGCTTGAAGTAGTCGCCGAAACTGAAATTGCCGAGCATCTCGAAAAAGGTGTGGTGGCGGTGGGTGCGACCGACGTTTTCGAGGTCGTTGTGCTTGCCGGAGACGCGCATGCACTTCTGCGAGGTGGTGGCGCGCTGCGTGCCGATGTTCTCCTGGCCGAGGAAGACGTTCTTGAAGGGCACCATCCCCGCGTTGGTGAAAAAGAGGGTCGGGTCGCGGTCGGGGATGAGCGAGGCGCTCTTCAGGCGTTTGTGGGCCTTGGTTTCGAAGAATTTCAGGAAGGATTCGCGGATTTCAGCGGATTTCATAGCGTTTTAACCTAACATACCTTCGCCTGCCGGCAAAATCTATCCCCCGAGACCTAACAAGCCGTCCCAAAAAAGCCAATTTCAAAGAAAAAAGCCGATGCCCCGCCGTCTGGAGGACATCGGCTTTCGCAAAGCCGTCAGTAAGGCGCTTAGGCCCGCTTCTTCTCGGGCGCGGCCTCGGCCTTCTCCGCCTTTTCGGCGCCCTTGGCCGGGGCGCCCAGGCCGTAATGCTCGCGGAGCTTCTGCTCGATTTCGTCGGTGATCTTGGGATTGCTCTTGAGGAACTCCTTCGCGTTGTCCCGGCCCTGGCCGATGCGCTCTTTGCCGTAGCTGAACCAGGAGCCCGTCTTGTCGATCAGGCCGCTGTTGCCGGCCAGGTCGAGCAGGTCGCCCTCGCGGGAGACGCCCTCGCCGTACATGATGTCGAACTCGACCTCGCGGAAGGGCGGCGCCACCTTGTTTTTGACGATCTTGACGCGGGTGCGGTTGCCGACCGCCTGGTCGCCGACCTTGATCGCGCCGATGCGCCGGATGTCCATGCGCACCGAGGCGTAGAATTTAAGGGCGTTGCCGCCGGTGGTAGTCTCGGGGTTGCCGAACATCACGCCGATCTTCATGCGGATCTGGTTGATGAAGATGACCAACGTGTTGGACTTGTTGATCAGCGCGGTCATCTTGCGCAGGGCCTGGCTCATCAGGCGGGCCTGGGCGCCCATCTGCGCGTCGCCCATCTCGCCCTCCAGCTCGGCCTTGGGCACCAGGGCCGCCACCGAGTCGACGACGATGACGTCGATCGCGTTGCTGCGGACCAGCGACTCGGCGATCTCGAGGGCCTGCTCGCCGCTGTCGGGCTGGCTGACCAAAAGGTCCTCGGTCTTGACGCCCAATTTTTTCGCGTACTGTACGTCGAGGGCGTGCTCGGCGTCGATCACCGCGCAAACGCCGCCTTTTTTCTGGGCTTGGGCGACCACTTGCAAGGCCAAGGTGGTTTTACCCGAGGATTCGGGTCCGTAGATCTCGACGATGCGCCCCTTCGGCAGGCCGCCGACCCCCAGCGCGATGTCGAGCGAGATCGACCCGGTGGGGATCACCAGGTCGCTACCCATCGGCTGGAACTCGACCTCGCCTAGGCGCATGATCGAGCCTTTGCCGAATTGTTTTTCGATGCCGCTCAAGGCGAGGGCGATGGCTTTTTCGCGTTCGGTGTTCTGCGGGGTAGGGGCTTGGGACATGGGCATTCTCCTCGAAATGGGGTCTGCGGTTTAAATGGGACTAGGCCCGGCGTGGGGCTTTGTCAATTGGGTTTTCGAAGGAGGTGGTCACGGTTTGTGACCACCTGGCTCTGCCAGGAGAGAAGCAATCTTAATGCCAGACAAATGAGGAAATAGGGAAGGGCTGGCGTCATTTCCGGCGAGGGTACCGTCCGAAATTCGGCCGACTAAGACCGAAAATACGATGCCTCACCCCTTAGCCAAAGGAACCCGCTTGGATCTTTTGATTTTCCGATCTCGAGTCAATAGGGGAACTTTGTGCAGTAGGCTGGTCGCCGCGATTAACTCGTCCGCCGGATCGCTTTTAAAATCCAATTTTTTTAAGGTGCGGCAGACGTCAAGATCGATTGGCCACACATGAAGCTTGGAGAGGGCGCGGAGGACTTCTGGATCCTCGAGATCCATCTCGATCCTGCCCAGCTCCGAGAGCTTGGCGAGCTCCCAAAGGACGATCGCGGAAATTCCCCAGCTTTCTTTTTCCAGGAGCTTTCGTTCTTTCAGGCTTAAAGAACCTTCCAGGGCGAAGATCAGAATATGTGTGTCAAGATTCAGCATTCCAGGACGCACCCGTGGACATGACGTCCCCCTTGACCTTGATTTTTCCCTTGAGACTGCCGATCAACCCCGAGGATTCGGCGGAGATGGGTACCAATTTGGCAACTGCCTTGCCGTGCTTGGTGATAACAATGCCTTCGGGCCCAACCCTGTCCAGCAGGGCCAGGCATTGTTCTTTAAATTTGGCGGAACCGATCGTTTCCATAAGCACCAATGTAATACAGGCCGTTGCAAAAATCTAGTCATAATTTATGACTATATTAATAAAAGGTCCGCGCGGTCTGTAGGGGGCATTCATCGAACGATATACCCGCTTATTCCATCGCTTTCATTAACCGACGCACCTTATCCAAGGCCGCCGCCGCGGCCAGCTGCTTGAAGCGCAGCCGGTCGAAGGGAAAGAGGAAGCGCTGCTCCCACTCGCCGTCGGGATGGGCGACCGCGATGTGCACCGTTCCGACCGGTTTTTCCGGCGAGCCGCCCTCCGGCCCCGCGATGCCGGTGATCCCCACGCCGAAGTCCGCGCCGCTGCGGGCGCGGATCCCTCGGGCCATCTCGAGGGCGACCTCGGCGCTGACCGCGCCGTGCGCCTCGAGGGTGGCCGGTGCGACGCCGAGCTGCCGCACCTTGGCCGCGTTCGAGTAGGTCACGACGCCCTCGAGGAAATAGCGGCTCGCCCCCGGCACGTCGGTGATCAGGCTGGCCAAGAGGCCGCCCGTGCAGGACTCGGCGGTGGCCAGGGTCTTGCCGCGCTCGAGCAACAGGCGCCCGACGACCTCCTCGAGGCGTACCTCGTCTTCGCCGAAGATCCCCTCCCCCACCTTGGCGTAGATCTTCTTCGCCGCGGTCGCGACCCGGGCCTCCGCGGTCGCGCGGTCCTTGGCCGAACACCACAGCCGCAGGTCGATCGTCGGGAAGCGCACGCGAAAGCCGAGCTTGACTCCATCCAGCTCGCGGCGCTCGTCGAGCAGGGGGCGCAGGTCTTGGTCGAGCTGCCCCTCCGGCATGCCGAAGCAATGGAGCGTCTTGCGCGCCAGCGCGGCGCCCCCGCTTAAGCCCGAGACAAGCGGCAGGAAATGCCGGCGGAACATCTCGTGCAGCTCCTTGGGCACGCCGGGAAAGAAGGCAAGGTGCGCCCGGCCCTCCACCCAATAGGCCCCGGGAGCCGTGCCCACGTCGTTGGGCAGGGGCGTACAGCCCTGGGGCAGCCAGGCCTGCTTTTCCTGATTGGGGCCGATCTTGCGGCCGAGGCGTTCGAAGAATCCGCGGATGCGACGCAGGCTTTCCTCATGCACCTCGAGCGGGCGGCCGAAGGTCTTGGCGGCGACCTCCAAGGTCAGGTCGTCGACCGTGGGGCCTAGCCCGCCGGTCACCAGGACGATATCGGCGCGGGCGACGGCCTGGCGCAGGGCCGCCGCGATCAGGCCCTCGTCGTCCGGGACGGCGCTGTGAAAACGCGGCTCGAAGCCGGCCTCCCGCATCCGCTGGGCCAGCCAGCTCGCGTTGGAATTGACGACGTCGCCGTCGACCACCTCGTTGCCCGTGGCCAGGATCTCGACGATCATAGGATCCCCCAGACCCACATAATAAGCCGAAGGCTTAGGTTGGAGAAGACGCCCGCCAGGACGTCGTCCATGACCACGCCCCAGCCCCCGCCCCAACGGCGGTCGATTTGACGGATGGGATAAGGTTTGGCGATATCGAAAAGCCGGAAGAGGAGGAAGGCGAGCAGCATCGTCCGCCAACTAAAAGGAATCGCGATCACGGCCACCAGATAGCCGGCCACCTCGTCGATGACGATGCGCGAGCTGTCGTGGCCGCCCAAGGCCTCTTCCGCACGTTGAGCGCAATAAACCGAAAATAAGATGAAGAGCAGGATCGCCCCCGCCGTGAGCTGCCAGGGAAGGTCCCGGCTCAGGTAGAACAGCAAGGCCCCCCAAAGAGTCCCGAAGGTCCCCGAGGCGAAGGGGATGTAGCCGATCCCCAGTCCTGTGCTCATCCAGAGGGCGAAGCGACGCATGGGGCTTCATAATGAATTTCCGCCCCGAGGTCTCGGGAAAAGTGCGCACCGGGGGCCGGGCGTCGCCGGCGCCATCCGGCGAATAAGATTGACGTTCCGTCCTAATTCTTCTTAAATCTTACCCTGCTTTTCAGCCGTTTCTCAGGCATTCCGAAATCGCAAAGGAGTCTAAGCCCATGAAAGCAAGCCGTTACGCCGTCACTTCCCTATTGGCCCTCTCCCTCGCCGCCTGCGGGGGCGGAAAATCCGCCGGTTCCGGAAGCCTCGAAAGCGACCTCAACAAGGGCAAGGCCCTGGCCGAGCTCGGTCCCGTGGACATCAACGAGGGCTACCTCGAGGTCTTGAGCCGGGTGAACCCCAACATCTCCGCTCAGATCAAGACGCCCGCCGGGAAGAAGCGCCTGATCGACAGCCTGCTCGAACAGGAATTGCTCTACAAAGAAAGCCTCAACCGCGGCATCCCCAATAAGCCCGAGGTGCAAGAGAAGGCGGCCCTCTACGAGCGCGTGATCTACGCCCAGGCCGTCCTCGACGACGCCGTCGACAAAAAATCCAAAGAATACTACGAGCAAAACAAGGAAAAAGAATTCTCCCGCGTCAAGGTCGCGCACATCCTGCTCAAGACCAGCCCCACTCCGCCGGCCCCCGGCGACAAGGGCAAGCCGCCCGCGCAGCCCGACACCAAGGCCCTGGAGGCCGCGGCCTTAAAGAAGGCTCAAGAGGCCAAGGCCAAGCTGGCCGGCGGCGCCGCCTGGGAGGTGGTCGTCACCGAGTACTCCGACGACCGCGGCACCAAGACCCGCGGCGGCGAGATCGGCCTGCTCAGCCGCGGCGACCGCCGCGCCGAGCGCCTGGGTTGGAACGAATTGATCGAAAAGTCCTTCACGATGAAGGCCGGCGAGATCAGCGACCCGATCCTGGCCAAAGACGGCTACCACATCGTCAAGGTCGTCGAGGTCGCGCAGGTCGCCCCCTACGAAGAGGTGCAGAACACCATTAAGTTCAAGCTGCGCTCGCAGGTGAAGAACGAGCTGATGGCCAACCTCACCAAGGGCAAGACCACCGACTATAAAGACGAGTCGCTGAAGGCCCTCGGTGCTCCGGCCGCTGCGGCCCAGCCCCCTGCCCCTGCGGGCGGCGCTGCGCCTTCCATTCAGGTCGAGGCGAAACCCGCCGCTCCGGCCCCTGCGCCAGCGGCACCGGCCGCCGATCCCAAGGCCGCCGAGAAAAAGACCGAGGCCGCCGCCCCCGGGAAGCAGCCCTGATTCGGGACGACTAAATCTTCTGTCTCGTGCAACAAACGGCCGCGCCCGTGCTCGAATCGATGGCTGGAACCGTTTGGCCGTGACAGATGTCTTTTCTGTCCGGGGCTCTTTGCGCAGGCTTGCAGCAGGAATCCGGGATCGTATCGTTATTAGTGTCCGTGGAAACAGTTCTTCCTTTGCAAGGGTCTTTATCCCTGCCCGCTGCGGTAATGACCTGGTAGACGCTGCCATCGCTGGCGGTGGCGTCCTCCACATCCTCCATCAGGCAACATTCGTCGGGAAGACCGTCTTCGTCCTTATCGCAGGCGACAGCGACCATGCCGCAGGTCTCTTCCTCTTCGGTCTGCGCCATGGCGGTTTCCGATCCGGCAAATATACCCAGTACCATGAAAATAGTAATAAAACCGGCTATCTTCATACCTACCCCCTGGTTTCAAGGTTTTCGAGCTTTGTCTGGAAAATTCCCCGTGGCAGGAATTCCCTACCCTTTAGGGAAAAATCTTACTCCCCTTCGTCGGGAGCAGACAATGTCCATTCTCAGGGCTTGGCCTCGAACTCCACCTTATCCCCCGGCTGGACGCCGAGGGCCGCGGAACGGCCTCCCTCCACCTCCAGCACGTACTGAAAGGGACCCTCCGCTGAGCGAGGGGTGGTGGTCTGGGGAGCGGCGTTCTCGACGATCGAGACGATTTTCTTGTCGGCCCCGATGAAGATCATGTCGAGGGGTATCAGGGTGTTTTTCATCCAGAAGGAGGTCTGGGTGACCTCGGGAAAGATAAACAGCATGCCTCGCTCAGGGCCCAGCTCCTGGCGGTACATCAGGCCCTGAGCCAGCTGGGCCGGGGTCGCGGCGAGCTCCGCCTGGAATTCTCCGCGCAGGGTGCCGTCGGGGGCGAGGATGCGGACCGGGGTCAGACCCTCTTGGGAACCGCAGGCGGCCACGGCGATCAGGCACCCCAGCAGGAAGAATCTTTTGAGTTTCTTTTTCATGGCTCGCCCTCCATCATTTCCAAAAAGCTCTTGTCGATCTTGCGATCCTTCTTGCGGCCGCGGAAGCCGGACTTTCGCGTCTCCGGCTGGGATTCCGCGCCGTGCAGGGCGTGGGCCTGATTCGCCAGCTTGGCCGCCTGTTTCGCCCTCGCCTCCATCTGCTTGGTCTGTTTGAGGCGGTCTTCCAGCTTCTCGAGCTTGTTCTCAACCACGCGCGGGTTGGGGTAGGTGTAGCGGATCGCCTTGTAAATCTTGGTCGCGTTGTCGATCTGGCCGATCTCCTCGTAGGCGTTGCCCATGGTGAAGAGCATCTCGGTATAGAGCGGGCTGTCCTTGTACTTTTCGGAAGTTACCCGCAGCACCTCGATCGCCTCCTTGGAGGAGCCCTCCATGAAGAAGACATTGCCCAGCTGGTAGAGCACTTGGTCCGCGATCGGCGTCTCGGGGTTTTGTTCGATGATGGCCATGAGCGTGCGCCGGGCCGGCTCGTACTTGTTGAGCTTCACCGCCATCATCGCGACGTTGAGGCGGACTTGGTCCAGGCCCTCCGAGTCCGGGAATTGGTCGATGATGCCCTGGTAGGAAAGCAAGGCGTTCTGAAACTGCTCGCCCTTCTCGTACATCTCGGCGGCGTGGGCGAAGGCCTTGCGGGCCTGAGGCGTCTTGGGGAAGCGCGTCGTGACCATGTCGTAGGCCTTGCCGGCCTTCTCCGAGTTCCCGAGCGAAAAATTGTAGATGTCTCCGATGGTCAAGAGGACCTCGGCGGTGCGGGGGTGCTGGGGATAGAGGTTGAGGGCCTTGAGGTAGAGCTCGATGCTGCGCTCGAATTCCTTGAGCTGGAAGGCCTCGGCAGCGCGTCCCGTGTAGGACTCGAAGGGCCGCTTGCGGGGCACCAGGTAGAAGCCGGCGGCGATGGCGGCCAATACCAGGGCGAAAATGAGGATCTTGACGCGGGACATTTAAAACCGCCCTAGGAGGCCGTCTCTTTCTCCTCGTCCTCTTCGCTTTCGGCCAGCTTGGCGACGGCGCTGACCTGCTCGCCCTCCTCGAGGTTGATCAGGCGCACGCCCTGGGTGTTGCGGCCGATGATCGAGATGTTGTTGACCGGCATGCGGATGATCTTTCCGGAGTTGGTGATCAGCATGATTTCGTCGGTGTCGGAGACCTGCTTCACCGCCACCACCTTGCCGGTCTTGTCGGTGACCTTCATGGTGATGACCCCGACGCCGCCGCGGCCCTGGACGCGATATTCGTCGGTGGGCGTGCGCTTGCCGAGGCCGTTGGCCGAGACCGTGAGGATGGCGGCGCCGTCGTTGACGACCTCCATGCCGACGACGAAGTCGCCGTCCTCGAGCTTGATGCCGCGGACGCCGTAGGCGGTGCGGCCCATCTCGCGGACCTCCTGGTCCTCGAAGCGGATGGTCATGCCCTCGGCAGTGCCGATCAGGATGTCCTTGTTGCCCTCGCTGAGCGTGGCGGCGATCAGTTCGTCGCCCTCCTCGATGCCCAGGGCGATGATGCCGCCGGCGCGAGGGTGGCTGAAGGCCATCAGGTCGGTCTTCTTGATCGTGCCGTTGCGAGTGCACATCACGACGGAGAGGCCTTCCTTGAATTCGCGCACCGGCAGGATCGCGGCCAAATTTTCGCCCTGGGCGAAGTTGAGCAGGTTGACGATGGCCTTGCCCTTGGTGGCGCGGCCGGCCTGGGGGATCTCGTGGACCTTCAGCCAATAAACCTTGCCCTTCGTGCTGAAGACCAGGACGTAGCTGTGCGTCGAGGCGACGAAGAGGTCCTCGACGAAGTCCTCGTCGCGCGTCGTCATCCCGGTCTTACCCCGGCCGCCGCGGCGCTGCGCGCGGTAGAGGCTGATCGCGTTGCGCTTGATGTAGCCGTTGTGGCTGACCGTGACGACCATGTCTTCTTCCTGGATCAAATCCTCGACGCTGATCTCCTGCTGGGTCGCCATGATCTCGGTGCGGCGGTCGTCGCCGTACTTGTCGCGGATCTCTTTCAGCTCGTCGGCGATGATCTTGAAGACAAGCTTCTCGCTGGCCAGGATCTCTTTGAGGCGCTTGATCAGGTCTTGGATTTCGTTGAACTCTTGGAGGATCTTGTCGCGCTCCAGGCCGGTCAGGCGCTGCAGGCGCAGGTCGAGGATGGCCTGGGCCTGGACCTCGCTCAATTTGAAGCGCGTCATCAGGCCGTCCTTGGCCTCGGCCGGGGTCTTCGACTTTTTGATGATGGCGACGACCTCGTCGATATTTTCGACGGCGATCTTGAGACCTTCCAAGATGTGCGCCCGCTCTTCCGCCTTGCGCAGCTCGAAGACCGTGCGCCGCGTCACCACTTCCTTGCGGTGGTCGAGGAAGAGCTGCAGCATGTCGCGCAGGCCCAAGACCCGCGGCTGGCCCTGGACGATGGAGAGCAGAATCACGCCGAAGGAGCTCTGCATCGGGGTGTGCTTGTATAGCTGGTTGAGGATGACCCCCGCCACGGTGCCGCGCTTGAGCTCGATCACGATGCGCATGCCCTCGCGGTCGGACTCGTCGCGCAGGTCGCCGATCCCCTCGATCTTGCCGTCGCGGACCAGGTGGGCGATCTGCTCGATCAGCTTGGCCTTGTTGACCTGAAAGGGCAGCTCGGAGACGATGATCGCCTCTTTGTCGCCCTTGGCGATGGGCTCGATGTTGGCGCGGGCCCGCATCTGGATCAAGCCGCGGCCGGTCTCGTAGGCCTGCTTGATCCCGTCGCGGCCGTAGATGAAGGCGCCCGTCGGGAAGTCGGGGCCAGGCACCAGTTGGTATAATTTTTCGTTTTTGACCTCGGGGTCTTCGATTAAAGCCAGGAGCGCCGCGATGATCTCTTTCAGGTTGTGCGGCGGGATCTTGGTCGCCATGCCGACCGCGATGCCGTCGGAGCCGTTGATCAGCAAGTTCGGGATGCGGGTGGGAAGCACCGTCGGCTCTTCGGTAGAGTTGTCGAAGTTGGGAATGAAGTCGACCGTCTCTTTGTCGATGTCGGCCAGCATCTCCTCGGCGATCGCCATCAGGCGCGCCTCGGTGTAGCGGTAGGCCGCGGCGGGATCGCCGTCGATGGAGCCGAAGTTTCCCTGACCGTCGATCAAGGGGTAGCGCAGGTTCCAGGGCTGGGCCATGCGGACCAACGAGTCGTAGACCGCGGAATCGCCGTGGGGATGGTACTTTTTGAGCACCTCGCCGACCACGCCGGCGCACTTGCTGAAACGCTTGTTGCTGAGCAGGCCCTCGCGGAACATCGCGTAGAGGATGCGGCGGTGGACCGGCTTGAGCCCGTCGCGCACGTCGGGCAACGCCCGCCCGATGATGACGGACATCGAGTAATCGAGATAGGCGTCGCGCATCTCGTCTTCGATGTTGATGGGGACGATTTCGGCCGAACGCACCATGGCAGGCTCCTGCAGGCGATGAAAGGCGGCGCTTCCGCGAGGGGCGCCGCGCGCGCGCCGAATGACGCGCCTAAAGCTTCTAACGGCTCGACCGGCCGATGTCAATGACGCGCCGAGGCCCGGATTTCGGCCGAAAATCCCCGAAAAAAAACGAGGAAGGCACGATTTGCCGTTGACAGGAGAAGCGGGAAGCCTAAGATAGAATCCGTCGCTAAGCCGCAGTGAGCCTGGCTCAGCGGCCGGGCGAGGCGGAAAATAAGTACAGAACCCGCTTCCCCGTCGGTCATAAAACCTGCTCCCGATTTAACAACGAACAGACCCCATGTCTGCAGTGGTTCGGGGCCGAAACAGGCCCTAAGTTGTTTCAGAAGAGATGACGCCTGCTGGTTGTTAAATAAAAACCCTAATGGGAGGTTCTATGACCAAAGCCGAACTCATCAACCTGGTGGCCAAAGAGGCCCGCATCTCCAAAGCCAGCGCCGAGAAGGCGATCAATTCGCTGACCAGCAACGTCGCGAAGTGCCTGAAGCGCAAGGACAAGATCACCCTCACCGGTTTCGGCACCTTCATGGTGTCCAAACGCCGCGCCCGCACCGGCCGCAATCCCCAGACCGGCGCCCCCATCAACATCAAGGCCTCCAGCGTCCCGAAATTCAAGGCCGGGAAGCAATTGAAGAACATGGTGCGCTAGCGCCGCGAAAGGCTCGAGCCATTTCGATGATTCCAAGCCCGCCCCGGGTCGCTCCGGAGCGGGTTTTTTTATTAAATTTGCGGATTTAGGGGCCGACCGAATGGAGGTGGCGGACGTCCCGGCCCTGCACCATGAAGATGACCATCTCGGCGACGTTGGTCGCGTGGTCGGCGATGCGCTCGAGGTAGCGGCTGACGAACATGAGGCGGCAGGCCCTTTTGATGTTGGCCTTGTCGCGGGCCATGTAGTCGACCAGCTCCTCGAAGATCTTGTGGTTGACCTCGTCGATCTGGTCGTCGGCGCCCAGCACGGACTCCGCCAGGGCGACGTCCTCCTTGACGAAGGCGTCCAGGGCCTTGCGCAGCATCTCTTGCACGTCGGCGGCCATCTTCGGCAGGTCGATGTAGGGCTTGAGCGGCGCCTCCTGGTTGAGCTCGATGGCCCGCTCGGCGATGTTGACGGCCAGGTCGCCGACGCGCTCGAGGTCGGCGACGATCTTGAGGCCCAGGGTGATGAAGCGCAGGTCCACCGCGGTCGGCTGGCGCAGGGCCAAGAGCTTGAGGCAGAGCTCGTCGATCTCCATCTCGAGGCGGTTGACGCGGTGGTCGCCGTGGATGACCTTCCGCGCCAGTTCGGTGTCCCGCTCGACCAGGGCCTGCATGGCGTCCTTGATCAGCTCTTCGATGCGGCTGCCCATCGAGAGCAGCTTCTCTTTGAGCTCGCGCAACTCGGCTTCGTATTGCTTGCTGGTGTGTTCCAATTAACCGAACCTCCCGGTGATGTAGTCCTCGGTCAATTTCTCCGCGGGCGTGGTGAAAATCTTTTCGGTCTCATCGTACTCGATGATCTTACCCTTCATGAAGAAGGCCGTCGACTGGGAAACGCGGGCGGCCTGCTGCATGTTGTGGGTGACGATCACGATGCAATACTGGTCCTTCAGGACCTCGATGGTCTCCTCGATGCGGGCGGTGCCGATGGGGTCCAGGGCCGAACAGGGCTCGTCCATCAGCAGGACCTCGGGGTCGACCGCCAGGGCGCGGGCGATGCAAAGGCGCTGTTGCTGGCCGCCCGAGAGCTCCATCGCGCTCTTGTTCAGCTTGTCCTTCACCTCGTTCCAGAGGGCGGCCTTGTGCAGGCTGGTCTCGGCGATCTCCTCGAGCCGGTCGCGGTCCTTGACGCCGTGGAGCTTGGGCCCGAACAGGACGTTCTCGAGGATGCTCTTGGGGAAGGGGTTGGGCTTTTGGAAGACCATCCCCACCCGACGCCGGAGCTCGACTAAGTTGACCGATTTTCCGTAGACGCTAGCGCCGTCCAAGCGCACGTCGCCGTGGATGCGGATGTCGTTGGAGATCTCCCCGATCCGGTTGATCGCCTTGATCAGCGTGGATTTGCCGCAGCCCGAGGGCCCGATGATGGCGGTCACCTGCTTGTCGGAGATGTCCATCGAGACCCCGAACAGGGCCTGCTCGGTCCCGTAGAAGTAATCGAGCGCTTGGACCTCGATTTTGTTGGGCTGGGGCACAATGGCGGGGGCGGTGTTCATCTAGGCTCGGCGCAGCTTTCTCCGGAAGCGGATCCGCATCAGGATCGCGCCCAGGTTGAGCGTGAAGGTCAGGGCCAACAATACCAAAGCGGTACCGTATTGGATGGGCCGGGTCAATTCGACATTGGTCGATTGGGTGGCCATGATGAAGATGTGGTAGGCCAGCTCCATGAATTGGTCGAGGGGGTTGATCATGGGGATCACCCCGAAGAGCTTCGTCACGGGCAGGCGCGGCAGGAAATAGGCCGCCCCGGTGAAGAGGATGGGCGCCGTCTCGCCCGCCCCGCGGCTGATGCTGAGGATGGCCCCGGTAAGGATGCCGGGTAGGGCCTGGGGGAGGACAACCCTGCGGATCATCTGCCAGCGCGTCGCCCCCAGCCCGTAGGCCGCCTCGCGGTGGCTCAGCGGCACGGCCTTCAAGGCCTCTTCGGTGGTCACGATGATCACCGGCAGGACCAGCACGGCCAAGGTCGCCGCCGCCCAGAGCATGGCCGGCTGCCCGAAGAGCAGGCCGGTCTGCAGGACCCGGTCGAGGTTGCGGCCGACGAAGAGCACGAAAAATCCCACCCCGAAGAGGCCGAAGACGATCGACGGCACCCCGGCCAGGTTGTTGATCGCCGCGCGGATGAAGCGCGCGCCGCGCCCCCGGCCCGCGTACTCGTTGAGGTAGACCGCCGCCGCCACGCCGAGCGGCAGGGCCATCACGATCATGAGCAGGGTAATGGCGACGGTCCCGAAGATGGCCGGAAAGATCCCGCCGTGGGTCATGCCGTCGCTGGGTGCGGTGCTGAGAAACTCCCAGGAGATCGTCCCGGCGCCCTTGACGAAGATGAAACCCAGGATGGTGAAAACCGCCAGGCAGACCAGCAGGGCGCAGCCCCGGCACAGGCCCTCGAAGAAGACGCCCACGATGTCGCGTCCCAGCTTCACAGCTTCAACCTCCGGCGCATCCGCTCCACGACGATCTCGGAGACGAGGTTGATGATGAAGGTCAGGGTGAAGAGCACCGAGCCCACGAAGAAGAGCGCGTAGTAGACCTCGCTGCCCTGGGCCGCCGAGCCCAGTTCGGCCGCGATGGTCGCCGTCATCGTTCGGACGCTGGAGAAGATGTCGGCGGTGAAGACCGCCGCGTTGCCGGTGGCCATCAGGACGATCATCGTCTCGCCCAAGGCCCGGCCCATCCCGAGCAGGATGGCGGCGGAGATCCCGGAGACGCCGGCGGGCAGGATCACCCGGCTCAGGGTCTCCCAACGCGTGGCCCCGAGGCCGTAGCTCGCCTCGCGCAGCTCGTTGGGCACCGCGCGCAGGGCGTCCTCCGTCATGCTGGCGATGACGGGGATGATGACCAGGGAGACCCCCAGGGCGCCGACGAAGGCGTTGAGGCGAAATTGGGTATGGAAGACGCTTTGCACGACCGAGGCCAGGACGCTCAGGGCCAGGAAGCCGATCACCACGGTGGGAATGCCCGCGAGCAGCTCGACCACCGGCTTGAGCAGCTCCCGGACGCGGGGCGAGGCCAGCTCGGCCAGGTAGACCCCGCAGCCGATGCCGATCACCGTGGACAAGAGCGTCGCCGGCAGGGCGACGAGGAAGCTGCCCGACAAGAGCGGCATCAGCGAGTACTTGGGCGTGGAGCTGAGCGGCTGCCAGATGAAGCGGAAGACCTCGCGCCCGTCGAAGTCCAGGGTCTTGTGGCCGATCCACTGTAGGGGCTGGACGGTCTTCAGGGCCTGGAACCCCTCTTTAAAAAGGAAAAGGAAGATGAGCGCGATCAGGAGGATCGCGAGGTAGCCGTTGAACGCCAGAAAGGCGTGGATCAGGCCTTCCCGCAGTCGCTGCCGGCCATGGAATTGGCGTAGGCCGCCGCCGGTCGAGACGGGGGCTCGGGGAGAGGCCTTGGCTTCGGAGGATCCGGTCACGAGGGTTTTTTGGACCAACTGCTCCATAATGACAAGCTTGGATCGCGGGCGCCGAGGCGGCTCGGCAAAAACCTCGAGTCGTCTTACCTGGCGCCGGCGTTCGCGGTCGCGGCGCCCAAATCCTTCAGCGGCACGTAGCCCACCTCCGCCACCACCTTCTGACCGCCTTCGCCGAGAATCCAATCGAGATAGGCCTTGATCTCGGGCGTCTGGGTCCCAAGCACGTAGACGTAGAGGTTGCGCGAGATCGGGTATTGCAGGCTGCGGATCTGCGCCGCGTTCACCTTGCCCTCGGCGGTGACGGGGCTGACAGCCTCGGAGGCCTCGTCCTTCTTCACCGCGAGGATCTTCAGCTCGGGGCGGTTTTCGAAATACGAGACGCCGCCGTAGCCGATGCCGTTGGGATCTTTGGAGACGGCCTCGGCGACGGCCCCCGTCCCCGGCATCGTCTGACAGTCGGGTGCGTAGTCCCGGTCGGCCAGGACGTGCTCCTTGAAGAAGACGTAGGTGCCGCTGTTGGCCTCGCGACAATAACGCAGGATCTTTTGGTCGGGGCCGCCGACTTCCTTCCAGTTGTTGAAATGGCCCGTGTAGATGCCCATGATCTGCTGGAGGCTGAGCTGCTGGACGGGGCTCGTCTTGTTCACCACCACCGCCAGGCCGTCGAAGGCCACCTTGTGCTCCTGGATCTCCTTACCCTGCTCCTTGGCCTTCTTGAGCTCCTCGGCCTTGATCGGGCGGCTGGAATTGGCCAGGTTGGTGGTGCCGTTGAGCAACGCCGCGATGCCCGTACCACTGCCGCCTCCGGTCACCTGGATCGTGACGCCCGGGTTCGCCTTCATGTAGGTCTCCGCCCAGCGTTGGCCCAGGACCACCATGGTGTCGGAGCCCTTGACGGTGATATTGTTGGACGCGGCGGGGGCCGGCGCGGAGTCGGCGGCCTTCCGGGAGCCTTCCCCGCAGGCGGTCAAGGCAAAGAGCGCCAAGGCCATCGCCCCGGCGATCGAGAGTTGTTTGCGGATGTTCATGACGTCCCTCCTATTAGCGGACCTAATGTGACGACGGTGTGACGAAGCCTCTTCAATTCCGAAACAAAGCCGGCTCGGGCCGAGTGAAATATGCCCCGGCGTCGGTGACGGGGAAATGACGGCACGGCAAAATTTCGGCTAGAGGACGGAACCGGGGACGGTGAAATGGAAAGTCGAGCCCGCGCCCTCCACGCTCTCGACCCGGACCTCTCCGCCCAAGAGTTGGACGAGGTGCTTGACGATGGCCAGACCCAGTCCCGTGCCCCCCTCTTGCCGGCTGCGGGAGCGGTCGACGCGGTAGAAGCGCTCGAAGATGCGCTCGAGATGGGCCGGGGCGATGCCGATGCCCTCGTCTTGCACGCTGAAGCGGGCGTCGCCGCCCTCTTGACGGCAAGCGATGCGGATCGCGGTCCCCGGCTTGCCGTACTTGACGGCGTTCTCGAGCAGGTTGCCGAGGATGTGGCTGAGCGCCATGCGGTCCGAGCGCAGGCGCAGCCCTTCCGGCACCACCGTCGTCTCGACGCGCATGTCCTTGCGCTTGAGCAGGCCCTCGTGCAGGGCGACGATCTCGCCGATCCATTCGGCGGCCGAAAAGACCTCGGGCCTCAGGACAAAGGCCTGGCTTTCGATCTCGGAGAGGCGCAGCAGGTCCTCGATCAGCTTGCCGAGCCGGCGCGCGTTGGCGTCGATCACGGAGAGGAATTTGCGGGTCTGCTCGGCGTCGCCCGGCGCGTCGAGCAGCGTCTCGACGTAACCCTGGATCGAGGTCAGCGGCGTCTTGAGCTCGTGGGAGACGTTGGCGACGAAGTCGCGGCGCACCCGCTCGAGGCGGCGCAGTTCGGTGACGTCGTACATCACGAGGATCGCGCCCAGCGGCTGGGACTTGTCGGAGAAGGGCGTCGCCTGCGCCATCAGGAGGCGCTCTTGGCCGCCGCGAATGACCCGCAGTTCCCGGCTCTCCACGGCCTGTCCGGCCAGGCTCTGGTCGACGATGCCCTGCAGGTCGGCGTTGCGGATCACCTCGATCGGCGGCTTGCCCAAGGCGGATTCGTCCAAGCCGAAGAGGCGCCGCATGGCCGGATTGAACAGGGCGATATTGCCGTCGGCATTCAGCACGATCACCCCCTCCTGCATCGTGTAGAGGATGGCCTTCAGCCGGTTGCGCTCCTCGGCCAGGGCCCGAATCTTGCCTTCGAGGTCTTCGGCCAAGGTGTTCATCGACCTGCCGAACTCACCTACCCGGTCCTCCGACAAGACAAGGAAGCGATGAGCATATTCGCCCTGCTCGAAGCCCCGCACCATCTTGCGGAAGCGCGCCAGGGACTCGTTCGCCCGCCGGATGAGGGCGGCGTAGAACAGCCAGCTGCTCGCGAAGAGCAGGACCGTCGCCAGCCAAAGAAAGAGACGAACGCGGTTGAGGAGGGCGTGGCTCCCGCCGGTGGAGACGCCCACGCGAAGCACCGCGTCCTCGGTGGGCTTGGCGAAGTAGAGCCAGGGAGCTCCTTCGCCGGGTACCGCTCGCAGCGCGAAGGCCTGCC
>SZOV01000042.1 GCA_030263375.1 Deltaproteobacteria bacterium PRO3 | reverse complement strand
CTCCCTTGCAGGCGCAGGATCTTGCTGGCGGCCAGCGAGCCGCGCAGATTGGTCAGAACGATCCAGGGATTGCCGCCGGCGGGGTCCGGCATGAGGTCGACCTTGACGAAATGGTCCAGCTTCTTGCCGGCGTAGCGCGCGACCTCCTGTAGATCCGAGCCGTTCAGACGGTAGACATAGAGATCGCTTTGCCCAGTCAGCAACACCTCGGGGTTGCCGTCGCCGTCGGCGTCGCCGTAGGCCAGGGCTCGCACCTCGTAGGGCAGGCGCTGCGAGACCGACGCGTAGTCGCTTTGGGCCTCGGCGGGCGCCACCTTCGCGCTGGGCTTGGGATCGACCTTATCGCGCTTGGCGGCCTTCTCCTCGCGCTTCTTCTCTTCGACCTTTGAGGGCGGGGCCGCCGGAGCGGGAGCCGGGACGGGAGCGGGCTCGGGGAGAAAGACCTTGGGTGGCCTCTCCGCCTTCGCGGCGGGCGCGGGGACGGCCTTCGGCGCGGCCGCCGGAGGCGCGACGCTCACGGCGACGGGGGCCTGCAGCCGCGAGGCGGCAAAGGCCTCGAGGCGCGGCAGCAGCTGGTTGACGTCGGGGACTTCCAAATAATCCTGCGAAACCTGCCCGGCGGCATCCACCCATTTGAGCAACACGCGGTAGGTCTGGCCGACGATGTTGATGCGGCCCGCAACCAGCAAGGCGTCCTGCCCTCGCCCCTGCGAGACGTCCTTCAGCTTGTCGGGATCGAGGGCCTGGGCGACCGGACGCGCGGCGACGCCCTTCTTGATCAGGGCCCCCATCACGGCGTCTTGCGCCGCACCCGAGAGGTATTGCTGGTCCTTCGGCCCGTTGACCGAAAAGGCGGCCACGCCCACCGAGGAGCCCTGCGCGAGGGCCGCCGCCGGGGCCAGCCCGACCAGACAAAGGAATAGGATTTTTAAGGGTTTTTTCAGCCAATCCGTCATGGGGGCGGACTATGTTGCAAAGCCCAGGACGGGTCAAGTGCAGATTGGAGGCTTGATCGGTACCGGAGGAAAAAAGGGCGGGCGGTCCAGAAGGATCCGCCCGCCCCGGGTGCTACTCCAATCTAACTTTTATTCAATCGTCTTCGGATTCCTCCTCATCATTTTCACCGTCGTTGTCGTCATCCTCGTCTTCGTCATCATCGAGGCCGTCGTCGTCATCGTCCTCGTCGTCTTCGAAGCTGCTGCCGGAGGCTTCGATGTTGTCTTTGATGACATTTTCGATGTCGCCGCACTCGTCCTCGCCGCTTTCCTCGTCGATGACGAGGCTGCCGTCGGCCTCCAGGGTCAGATTCCCCTCGTCCAGGCAGGCAGCGAGGTTGATGCCTTTGAACCAGGCGTTCTCGTCCAAAGAGAGGACGATATCATTGGCGGCCGTCTCCGCGACCTCGATACCAGTCTTGCTCTCGAAGCGGACGTCTTCGTTGAATTTCAGCCGGAGCTGCAGCTCATGGGTCGTTCCCTGGTACTCGAAGCTGCCGCGGGCATAGAGGCTGCGTCCCAGGAGCGGATCGCCCGCCGCCAGCAATCCGTCCTCAGCCTTGGATTCTTCGATCCTTACGTCGATGCGGGTATAGAGGCCCGAGGGAATCAGCAAGGTGGTCAGGGAGGGAGTGGAGGTGCCCTGAATCAGGTCGGCGATGAAGGGGCCTTCCACGACAACCTTGTCCTCATCGTCGTCAACGTCGTTGTCATCATTGTCATCGTCCTCGCCGGGCACGTCCCCCGAACCTTGATCCGGGGTGCCGTCGTCGTCCTCGCCTTCGGAGTTCTTGAGGAGGTCGCCGGGGCCTTGGTCGGGCGTGCCGTCGTCATCTCCGACACCGTCCGTCTCGTCGACATCGTCGTCGTTATCGCAGCGGACGGGGTCGACGAAGGTGAATTGGACGTCCTCGCAGCGCACGCCTTCCGGCAGATAGAATTCGACGTCCCGGATATGCACGCGGACCTCGCTTAAGGTGATAACGGTCCCCGCATCGTCGCTGGTCTCGGCGCCGTCATCGTCCTCTTCCGACTCCGCCTTCACGGTCATGGCCTTCGAGCTGTTCAGGGAATTCCGGGCCCCTTCCAATTGCATGGAAAAACTAACCCCCGCTGCGCCGCCGTCCAAGGCATCCCCGGCGCCGCCCGCGCCGCCGCCGCCGCAAGCGGCCAAGCCCAAGGCCGCGATCGCCGCAAGCCACGTGCGGCTCCAGGATAGGTTGTGAATGAAAGCTCTCATGGAAACCTCCTCAATCTCTTTAGGGTTTGTTATTTCAAGGATTCTGCCCTAAAGAATTGCAATCAGGATGCCAAAGAGGTTTCATGCAACCCTTTGATATTTCATTGATTTTTAAATGTACGGATTATGATAGGGAATTAATTGTAACAAATTATAACACTTATTTGTTACAGCGGTCCGGAGCCGGACTCCTCGTCTACGTCCTCCTCCTCGAACTCGTCGTCCTCGGAAGGGGCGCTTTTGCAGGATACCTCGGTATTGGACTCGAAGGCCTGGAGGATGTTCGCGATCTTCTCGCTGGAAATATTCTGGCTGACGACGGCGACGCCGCCGCTGAGATCGGAGGGGCCGAGGTCCTGAAACTGCGGCAGCAGGCCGTTGAACCAAGTCTCGATTTGGAAGGCGATGAAGAAGAAATTAACCTTGTCCTCCGAGACCGTGAAGAAGTTGGGCGAAGAGACCTCGATCTCCACTTCATTGTCCGAGAGAATCTGGAAGGGCACCGTATCGATACGGCCGTCCCCGTTCACATCCTTGCCCGCGGCCTCCCGGAAGCGTCCGGTGACGACGAAGGTCCGGTCCAGAAGCAGGTTGGTAACCAGCGGGTCGGGCAGCAGCTCCGTCGGAATATCTTCGGATTGCAGCTTTTCGAAATCCATCTTAAAGCGGTTGTAATCGCCGAAGGGAATCTGCGTCACTCCGAAGTCCGGGAATTCGAGGTTGACCAAGGCGCTCTGGCTCACCAGCTCGACCACGAAGACACCCGGGAAATCGATCTCGACGTCGGCCTCGCCCTCCATCTCGAAGGAGATGTCGCTGACCGTATTCCGGGTCTCCTCCACCTCGATCCCTCCGCCGGCGAAGCTCAGCGCCTTTGCCGGCAAGGGACGCGCCATGGCGCGCAGAGAGCTCGTACCGCCGGGATTGGAGGTGGCCACTCCTAGAATAAAATCGCCGAAGACCGGGACCGGTGGCGTGGGCGTGAGATTGCCCCCGTCGGGATCGCCGGCGCCGGAACAGGCGGCTAACGAAAGAAGAAGGGCCAGGCGTAAGAATCTTTGGAGGAGAGAGCGGCTCATGGGGACCTTTCCGACCTTGGGTCTAATCTACTCCCAACATAAAGCAAAGCCCATACCAAGGGGCTGGATGCCACCTATAAAAGGATAAAAATATAACTAATTGAAATAATTAGATAAAAAGCAAGGCCTCTCCTTCGACCTTTTCCCAACGACAAGATACCGGACCTTTGTCGGCCTTTGACCGTCATTTTTTGTTACAGCCCCTGCAGCTTGTATTTTTTCACCAGCCGCGAGAGCTGGGGTCGCGCGATCTTCAGGGCGATGGCGGCGTGGGTGATGTTGCCCCGCGATTTTTGCAAGGCCGCGGCGATCAGGCGCTTTTCGAAGGCCTGCTGGGCCTCCCGGAAGGATCCATAGTCCGGCTCGCCGCTCTCTCCTTCCCCGCCGCCGCGGGCCGGCGGGGCCGGCTCGAAGAGCTCGCGTTTGTAGCGGAAGGCCTCAGGCTTCAACAGCTCCCCTTCCGCGAAGACGCAGGCGTTGGTCAGGGTGTTCTCGAGCTCGCGGACGTTGCCCGGCCAGGGATAGCGGCTGAGCAGGGCCAGCGCCTTGGGATCGAGCCGCTTCTTCTTCCCTCCGTGGCGCCGCGCGAACTCCGCCAAAAAATGCCCGGCCAACAGGGGCAGGTCGTCCATGCGCTCGCGCAGCGGCGGCACGCGGATCTCGACGACGTTCAGTCGGAACCAAAGGTCCTCGCGGAATTTCCCCGCCTTAATCATCCCGCGCAGGTCCCGATGGGTCGCCGCGACCACGCGGCAATCCACCGGCCGCTCCTCCTTGGCTCCGACGGGTCGAAACTTCCCTTCCTGCAGCACCCGCAACAGTTTACCCTGAAGGCCCAAAGGCATATCGCCGATCTCGTCCAAAAACAGGGTGCCGCGGTGCGCCTGCTCCACCAGACCGACCCGGTCCGAGGTCGCGCCCGTGAAGGAGCCGCGCAGGTGGCCGAAGAGCTCCGACTCGAAGAGCCCCTCGGGCACCGCCTGGCAGTTCAGCGAGACGAAGGCCCGCCCCGCGCGCGGCCCGTTGAAGTGGATGGCCTTGGCGATCCGTTCCTTTCCGACGCCGCTCTCGCCCAGGATGAGCACCGGGACCTCGACGTCGGTCACCCGGTCGAGGACTTGGAAGATCTCCAGCATTTTGGGGTGGCGACCGACGATGTTTTGATAGTCGTACTTGATCTTTAAATCCCCTTCCACGGCCTCCAGTTTTTTTCGGGCGCTCCGCAAGTCCCGCTCCACCTCGAAGAAGCGGCGGGCATTGACCAACATCTGCCCCATCCATTCCGCGAAGGGCTGCAGCGCGGCGGCGAGGGCCGGTTGGAAGACCCCGCCCCGCTGACGATTGTCCAAATAGATGGCACCCAAGACCTCTCTCTCCCGTTTCAAGGGCAGACAGAGGATGGAGCGCAGCTTCAGTTGATGGATGGAGGAAGTGACCGAAAAACGCTCGTCCTCGAGCGCGTCCACGGTGACCAGGGCCTTGCCCGATTCCAACACTTGGGTCGCGATGGACCAGCTGATCCGCTCTTGGGATTTTTGCATCTTGGCCTGGTCGACGTTGCGGGAGACGGCGATGCGAGGCCCCTCCTCCTCGCGGAGCAGGATGAAGCCGCGCTCGGCCTTCGTGAGCGCGATCATGCGGTCCAGGATCTTTTCGACCAGGGCGGAGAGATCCAGCTCTCCGACCAATTCCCTTTGCAATTCCCGCAAGGCGCCTTCGAAAGCGGGATCTCTCGGGGCGGCGGTCTCGTCGCCGAACTTGGCAGGCAATTGGATTCTTTCCATGGAATTCAGCATCCTTTCGATCTCCCCGGCCGGGGAATTTTGCAGATAGCGGGCCCGCCACTCCTCGGGCAGGGCTGCCGCGAGCCGCTGCAGCCCCTGCTTGGCAAGGTCGAGGCGGCCGCGGCCCTCGCCGCCCCGGCCCCGCTCGCTCAGGTAAACACCCCAGGCGTAATGCAGAAGGACCCGGGCTTCTTCGTCCTCATTCCCTCCCAACAGGCCTTCGGCGGCGCGGAGGTCTTCCAAGACGGCGGCCTCCGCCTCGCCGACCAACCAACGACACCGCGCGCGCAGGAAAAAAAAATGCCCCCGCCAGCGAGGTTCGGCCGCCGGAACTTCCCGTTCGGCCTCCGCGAGGACCGCCCCGGCACGGGCCGCGTCGCCGGCCTCGACCCGGCACTCGCCCTCGTGCAAGAGCGCCCACCGCGCGTCCGCGGGGCGTTGCAGGGCATTCAGCTCGCGCCGACATTCGCGGAACACTTCGGCCGCCTCGGACAGGCGGCGCTCTTTCCGCAGCAACTCCCCCTCGATCTGGCGGCTGTAAACGAGGAGGTACTTCATGGAACGCTGGCGAAAAATCCGCTGCGCGCGGCTCAGGTCAGCTTGGGCGGCCTGAAGATCCCCCAGGCCCAGCAGTAAATTCGCGCGGTTCAGACGCGTGCGGGCGGCCTCGCTCTTCTGACCCAGGAGCTCCAGCAGCCTCAAGCTCTCGCCGTAGGCCGACAGCGCCTCCATGGCTCGCCCCTTGCGATGCAGGAGATAGGCCTGACTCATCTGGAACATCCCCTCGTGGATGCGGTCACCGGCTTCCCGGCTGAGCGCCAGGGATCTTTGAATGGAATCCTCGGCCTCCGGGGCACGGCCCTGTTCCAGCAGGATGTTTCCCAAGTTGTTGTAAGCGACGGCCAAGGGAGCGATCTCGCCGATGTCTCTGGCCCAGGATTCCGCCGCCTCGAAGGCATTGCCCGCCGCGGCGACCTCCCCACGGTAATATTGAAGAATGCCCGCCGCATTCAGCAAAGAGAGCCTCTGTCCGGGCGTCATCGTCGTGTTCGGATCTTTCAGGACCTCGAATTCGCGTGCGGCGCCGGCAAAATCGCCCATCCGCGTCAGGACCTTCCCGCGCAGGATCCCCGCCGCGGGCTCTTGCATATCGCTCAGCAGGGCGAGGGCCTTTGCCGGATGGCCCTGGCGGTGGTACAACTCGGCGAGCAGGATTTTCTCTTCGGCGCTGCATTCGGCCATCGCCTCGTAGAATCGAATCGCTTCCCCGTAGAGCTCGAAACCCGGGGTTTCCGCCGGCTCTTCCTCGATCGTGCCGACGGCTTCCATGCCGAAAAGTCCCGCGAATCGGGCCAGGGCCGCCGCGACGCCGCGCGGCCGGTCGGCGGGGGATTTCGCCAAGAGACTGAGGATAAAATCGCCGAATTCGGCGGGAAGCGCGCCGCCACGGATCGGTTGGAGCGGCGTCTCGAAGAGATGCCAACGAATGACTTCCGAGGGGGAATGCAGGGAAAAAGGATATTCGCCCCGCACCCAACGATACAGCGTCATTCCCAAGGCATAAAGGTCGCTACCCGGACCCGGCGGATGTCCGAACAGCAGCTCCGGCGCCAGGTGGGCCAGGGTGCCCGCAGGAGCGGCGTGGGGACTCATCACGGGGCGCGCGAAACCCAAATCCACCAGCACCGCGTGTCCGGCGCGAAGCAGTACATTCTCCCCCTTCACGTCGCCGTGAACCAAATCCTGCCGATGGATCGCCTCCAAGCCCTGAAGCATTTCCAGGCTCAACTCCCGCATCGCCGGCCACAAGGCCGGCGGAGCCGCCGTTTCCAGGGACTCCCCGTCCAACCACTCCGTCACCAGGTAGGGACGGTTCTCGAAACCTCCCGCCTCGACGAATCCGACGACGTTGGGGTGTCGCAACTTGGAAAGGACCTGCGCCTCCGCTTGAGCCGCGCGCGCTTGGCCGGACTCGAAAAGTTTCAAGGCATAGAGCCGCCCGGCCTTTTCCGCCTGATACACTTGCGCCTGAGTCCCTTGCCCTAAGGCCCGCAGCAATCGGTAGTCTTGAATCGTTTTCAAGCTGTCACAAATTATTACACCGAGCCCGGGTCCCGCCAAGCAAAAAGGCCATTTTATGATTTGTTTTAATGAGTTGAGAGAATTTATTCCTGGGAGACCACGACCCGATTGCGTCCCGCGTGCTTGGCCGCATAGAGGGCGCGATCCGCCCGCTCGATCGCGTCGGCGAGGGCCCCCTCCACGCGGGGCTTCGCGCCGGGCGCGGCGGGCGGCAAGGCACGCAGCTCCGCGAGGCCGACGCTCACCGTCACCTGGATCGCCGGGAAATCGTCGAGCGGGATCAAGGCCTTCTCGACGGCCTGCCGGATCCGCTCCGCGGAGGCCAGCGCCCCCTCCCGGCCCGAAGCGCTCAAGAAGGCGAAGAACTCCTCGCCGCCGAGTCGCGCCGTGATGTCCTTGCGCCAGCGCACCGTGTGCGCCAGGGTTTGCCCCACCTCGCGCAGGACGCGGTCGCCGTTGGGGTGGCCGAAGCGGTCGTTCACGCTCTTGAAGAAATCGATGTCGATCATCGCCACAAAGTCGGACTTCGCCTCGGCCTCGCGGTTCCGCCGGCGCTCGACGAGGCGCCGCTCGAGGCGCGGCGTGATGCGGGCCAGGCCTTGGCGGTTGCGCAGGCCCGTGAGCAGATCGCGCTCGGCGCGGTTGCGCGTCTCCCGCACGATGCCCTCGAAGTAGTCGGCAAGCTCCAGCGCCTCCCGGAAGAGCTCCTCCGGCGGGATGGACGTCGCCTCCAGGGTCTGCAGCTGGCGCAGGCGCTCGCTGCGCAGCTGCAATTGGGTCTCGGCGCTGGGGCGCAAGGATTCAGGAGGGACTTCCAGACCCATGCCGGGGAGCACGGGCTGCGGCGCCGGCGCGGGAGCCGCGGCCGTGCCGGGCGGCGCGCTCGGCGACGCCGGAGGCAGGGACCGCAGCGCGCGCAGCTGTTCCAAGTCGAGCTCGTAGAGGCTCGCGAGGCGCTCCAGCTGACGGGGGCTGGGCCGCCGCTGGTTGCGCTCGATCTGCTGCAGGATATAGGGTCGCATGCCCAATCGCTTAGCGGCCTCGTGCAGCATCCAGTTGCGCGAGAGGCGTTTGCGAGAGAAGAACAGCAGCTCGCCCAGGCTCTGCCGTCCGTGCCTGGCGTAGTCGGCGAGATTGGCCTCGTCGTCGGGGTTGCTGATGTAGATGGGCTCGCCGCGGGAGCTGGCGAAGCGGTTCAGATCGATATTGGGGACAAAAAGTCGGTTGAGGACGCGGGCGACCTCCTCGGGCCTCATGTTCAGCTCACGCACCATCCGCTCGAAGCCCCGGACATTGGGACGGCGCGGGCCCAGGCCCTGGGCCGAGGCCTCCGGAGGGAAGAGGTCCGATTCCTGCTCGTGCTCGTGGATGCGGTCGGAGACGAACCGCTGCACCTCGGGGGAGAGGAATTGGGTGCGGTAGACGCGCCCGTCCTTCAGCATCGACAGGATGCGGCGCTGGACGGGTTGTCCGGCCTCGAGGGCGACGAGGGTACTGAGCAGCTCGGCGCGCAGCGGGCCGTGGACGCGGGCGTAGACCAGGCGCAGGACCTCAGCCAGGGCCCGCGTATCCTGGAGGCGCATCGCCCGGCGCAGGACGGGCGAGAGGGCCACCGCGCGGGAGCCCGAAGGGGACCCGCGGCCCCGCGGCGCGGAACCGCCGCCCGGCCCTTCGGCGGCCATCTGCGCGATGCCTAGGCGCGGATCGTCGAGCGAAAAGCGCGGGCCCGCCGCGAGGACCGGCATCGGCCCCGCGAGGGTCGGCCAAGCGAGGCCGCCCCCACCGCGCGGAGTTCGCGCCAAGGCCTCGGCCTGCCGCTCGAGACCGCCTTCCCAGGCCGCCCAACGCGGGCCGAAGGCGCGACGAGACAGATTTCCGGCGACGTTGAATTGCAGCAGGAGGGCCAGCGAGTCGACGAGCGTCGTGGCTCCGTCCAACCGCGGGCTCAGCCCGGCCCATTGCTCGAGGGAGTGGCCGAGGAGGATGCCGGCGAGCATCCCGCTTTGTTGGAACAACACCGGTAGGGGCGAACCTGGGGCCCCACCGAAGGCCACCGGTCCGAGAGAGGTGGGGGTTCGCCCTCCCCATCCTCCGCCGGGGGCCAAAGCGAGGTTCGCCCCTACGTTTCGAGAGGCAAGGCGGCTCGCCCAGCCCGCCAGCTTCAACCCACCCAGCACGAGATAGCTCGACGCCAGATCCCGTCCCAAGGCGGCGGCGCCCCACTCCTGGGGACGCCCCAAGGCCGCGCCCGCGAGGCGTCCGGATAAGGTGAAGACCGGCGCCTCCACCGCGAAGCCGGCCAGGGAGGCCGCGGCGCGCGCGCCGAAACCCCGCGTCCAAACGCTCGCCGGCGCCGCGACCAGGCGGCTTAAGGCAGCGAGCCGCGTCAGCCGGTAGGCGGCGCCGGCCGCACCCAAGGCCAGCAGGGCCGCGGGATCGGAGGCCTCGGCGGCAAAGCGGCGCAGCAGGAACTCGGCGCGGGGGCCCGAGGCCCCGCGTCCAAGGACGGCGTCGAGCTGTGCTTGAAATCGGCGTTGTAGGGGCCCTTCGCGAAGGGCCCCGACGGAGGCGGCATAGACCTCCACGGCCGCGCCCTCGCGATGCCCCGCCTCCATCCGCCGCGCCAGGCCCAAGACCCCCTCCCAAAACAAGGACTCGTCCCCCTCCCCCTCCAGGGCCTGAAGCTCCGCCCGATCCCCCGCGCTCAGGCCGGCGATGGACCGAAGGCTTGCCAAGACTGAGCGAGCGGAAAATTCCGAAGGATTTGAATGGGCTTCCGCCGGAGTCGCCGGGAAGACCCGGCCGTCGGCGGCCAAAAAAGACGTGTGCTCGTTCCTTACCCTGAACGGCATGTGAACCCCTCATCCGAAACGGATAAGGGTGGCTCGCCCCGGGGAGGGTAAAGTTGCGGGAAAAATCTAGGCCTCGCTCAAGAGGTAGCCGCGGATGAAGGGATCGAGATCGCCGTCCAAGACCCGCTCGGCGTCGCCGACCTCGACCTCGGTGCGGTGGTCCTTCACCATCTTATAGGGGTGCAGGACATAGGAGCGGATCTGCGAGCCCCACTCGATCTTCTTCTTCGTCGCCTCCACCGCCTCGCGCGCCGCGCGGCGCTTTTCCATCTCCTGCTCGTAGAGACGCGAGCGCAGCACCTTCATGGCCAGGGTCTTGTTCTGCAGCTGGCTGCGCTCGCTCTGACACTGCACGACGGTGTTGGTCGGGAGGTGCGTGATGCGCACGGCGGTGTCGTTCTTCTGGACGTTCTGCCCGCCGCTGCCGCCCGCGCGAAAGGTGTCGATGCGGAGGTCGGCGGGGTTGAGTTCGATCTCGATGTCGTCGCTGACCTGGGGGTAGACGAAGACGCTGGCGAAGGACGTGTGACGCCGCTTGTTGGCGTCGAAGGGCGAGATGCGCACCAGTCGGTGCACGCCGTTTTCGGCCTTGAGGAAGCCGTAGGCGTAGGCGCCCTCGACGGTGACCGTCACGCTCTTGTAGCCGGCGCCCTCTCCCTCGGTGGAGTCGATCAGCTGGGTGCGCCAGCCCTGCTTCTCGCAATAGCGAAGGTACATGCGCGTCAGCATCGCCGCCCAATCGCAGGACTCGGTGCCGCCGGCGCCGGAGTTGATGGTGAGGATGGCGGAGAGCCGGTCTTCTTCCTTGGAGAGCATGACTCGGAATTCGGCCTCTTCCAGACCGGCCTCGGCCTCTTGGGATTTCTGCTCGGCCTCGGCCCAAGCCGCGTCGTCGCCGGCCTCCTCGGCCAGCTCGAGCATCAGCGCGGCCTCTTCCACCTTCGTTGCATTGTCTTTGAAAAAGTCGGCCGTCGCCTTAAGCCCGTCGAGCTCCTGGCTCAAGGCCTTGGCCCGGACGGAGTCGTCCCAAAATCCCGGCTGGGTGGATTCGGTCTCAAGCTCGTCGATGCGTTTCAGCTTTTGGTCGAGGTCAAAGCCGCCTCCGGACGGCGGCGAGTTTCTCTTGGAGAGCGGCGATGCGGTTTTTCAATTCTTTCGACATAGGGATTCCTTCTTGCCTCCAGGAAAATCGTCTCGACCCGGAAACTCATTGTCCTGCCATTACGATAAGAAATATACTTAATCTAACAGCACTCCAAAAAATCGGGGAAGATTCATGCCATTTTCAAGAAAAATTCAAGTGTTTTCGGGAGTTCTATGCCTACTCGCCCTCGCTCACTGCAGCGGCGGGGCCGGGAACGACCCTTCCGCCCCGATCGCCGGGGACAACGGGGTTGCCGAACACAACGTCGATCCCGGGAACAACGTCGGCAACAACCCCGCGGCCAACCCCGGGAGTGCCCCAGGGCCTGCTCCCGCGAGCCCCTTAGAGCCCGCCCCAGGCCCCCTTCCCGACAATGAGCCGGCCGCCGTAATCTCTTCCAACCCCTCGGACGGTCAAATCCTGACGGCATCCCTTTCCACCATCAAAGTGGAGTTTAGCGCATCCATGGACCCCGCGTCGGTGAATCAGGCCTTCCAACTCAGCCGTGCAAATTTCGGCTTCGCCGGTGCGGGAAATTTCAGCGTCGTGCCCGTCGCGGTCCCCGTGGTTTCCAACAACAACAGGGTTTTTGAATTTCCGATTATCGATCCTATCACTCGCGGGAGTTTTCGGATCTCCGTCGGCGGCGAGGCGAGAGACGCCAATCAGACCCCGATACAGCAAACATTCACCAGCAACTTCAGTATCAAGCCCCCTGTCGAGGATGGTCTGGATACCCCGCCCAAGGTCGTGAGCATCAACCCTCCGGACGGCAGCGAGGGCGTCCCGCGTCAAACTACCTTGCAGGTCGCCTTCAATCAATCCATGGCCACAGCCATCGTCAAAAACAACCTGTCCCTCCTCAAGATCACCGTGGCCGCGGGCATCAATAACTTAAATGAAGAAGAGGTTGAGGCAACCATAACGGCCTGTCCGGACAAGAAGACCTTTTTAATCGACCCCAAAAACATCCTCGACCGCACCCAGAGATATAAAATCAGGGTCAAGGCGGACGCTAAAAATTCCAACGGGATTGCCTTGGGCGAAGAGGTGTCTTCGGATTTCGAGACGAAATTCGGCATCAGCGGGGTCTCGTTGTTGGGATGTCCCTAAAAAGGGACTGCTCAATTGGCGGACGACCGACCGCCCTTCCGGAGGCAGGAGTAGACCCCCAATCCGAGCAGGATAGCCAAGGAACCCAGCGGCAACCAGTCTCCCATTCTCACGTAAGGCGAAAGATCCTCGTAAAACGGCAGACTCGCGACGAAGTCCTCGCGCGTGAAAAGCCCCCCCTGCCACAGTACCCTGCCCTGGCGGTCGATCTGCGAGGTGAGGCCCGTGTTGGTCGCGCGGATCAGCGCGCGCCGCGTCTCCACCGCGCGAAACTGACTGAAGACCTGGTGCTGGTAGGCCGCGCTGGAGCGCCCGTACCAGGCGTCGTTGGTGATGTTGATCAAGACGTTCGCACCCTTCTCCACCATAATCCGGGAGATCTCCGGGAAGATATCCTCGTAGCAGATCAGGACGCCCAGCAGACTGTCCCCGTACTTCAGGGGGTAATAGTCGGAGCCGGGCATCATCTCCCCGACCTGAGCGGTCATTTTGCGGGCGAAGAAGAGGAAGTCCTTCCAAGGGACATATTCCCCGAAGGGGACGAGGTGCCGCTTGTGATAATACCCCAGGATGCGCCCCGCCGCGTCGGCTAAGATCGCGGTGTTGTGATAGGGCCTGTCCCGCCGCGGCTCGGAACCCCGGGCGGATCGCGAAATCGTGCCGAAGAGGATATCGGCACGCTGAGTCCCTAGGTCGTAGGCAACCTCGGGCGCGTCGTAGGCGAGCTCGTAGGGCATCGAGGCCTCGGGCCAGAGGATGAGCGAGGCGCCCCGCTGTTCCAGGGCCAGGGTGCCCTGCTGGAAAGTTTCGAGGATCCGCGCCGCCGCGGATCGTTGCCATTTCTCCTCCTGCGGGATATTGCCTTGCACGACGCCGACCTGGAGGGTGCGGGTCGGGACTGCGGTGTCGTTGGCCAGGCGGTAGCGCCCATAGGCCACATTGGCCAGGACGAGGGCCGCGGCGATTGTGGCCGTCTTCAGGGCCCGGGGCCGCTCGCCCCGCCGCCAGCGCACGACGATCTCGGTCAAGGCCTCGTTGCAGAAGACCAGGAGCCAAGTGACTCCGTAGACGCCGAAGAGATCCGCCGACTGGATGAAGTGGAGGAATCCGCCCTGCGAGTAGCCGATCTGGCTCCAGGGAAATCCGCCCGCCGGGACGTGGCCGCGCAGGTATTCGATCCCGACCCAGACAAAGGGACGCACCCAGAGCATGGTCCAGGCGTTTTTGCGACAGATCCATTGGCTGATCCAAAAAATGATCCCGAAATAAGCGGAAAGCACGGCGACCAGGAGCAGCAAGGCCAGGATCGAGAGCGTCGGCGAGAGGCCGCCGAAGGAATTCATCGCCGTGTAGAGCCAGTACATCGCGATGCCGTAATGAAAGAGCCCGGCGAAGAAGCTCTTGGCGAAGGCCGCCTTCGGCCGCGCGGAGCGGATCGCCAGGAACAGGGGCACCCAGGCGAAGAAGGCCATCCAGCCCAGGTCGGGAAGCATGTATCCCGCGAAGACCGTCGGGTAGGTGAAGGCGGCGATCACGCCGCTCAGAGCCGCAAGGAGCCATCCCATGGCATCAGGCCTTTCCGCTGGAGATAGGTGAGGTAACGCGCCTCGAGGGCCTCGAAGCGCCGGGCGGCGCGGGGGCCGCGCTCGTGGTCGTGCCCCTGCAGATGCACTAGACCGTGGACCGCCAAGCGCAGGGCCTGCTGCGTCAAGGTCCGCTGCGCCCGGCGCGCCTGGCGCGCCGCCACCGGGGTCGCGATCACGATCTCCCCCAGGCACCAGGGCCTCCCGCCCTTCGGCGCCTTGGCGTCGATCGGGAAGGAGAGCACGTCGGTGACGCTGTCCTTCCGGCGGTGCTCGCGGTTGAGGGTGCGGATGCGCCGCTCGCCCACCAGGCTAATCTCCAGCTCGGCGCCGCCCAGCCCCTCCTTCCGCATCAGGGCCTCGAGGCAGCGGCGCAGGGCCTTCAGCCTCACGGGGGTCCCGGCGCGCGCGAAGAGACTAACGGACATTCGCCTCGCTCTCGCGGGCCCGCAGGTCCTTGATGGGGGTGACCGTGGCCTTCTTCTCCTCGACGTCCGGGTACTCGATGCGCTGGTGGTAGATGCCGACCAGGACGCGGACGAAGCTCTCGGCGATCATGTGCAGGTCTTTCAACGTCATGTCGCACTCGTCGAGCTGGGCCTCGGTGAAATTCTTGTTGACGATCTTCTGGACCATCGCCTGGATCTTGGCGGGCGTCTTTTCGGGGATCGAGCGCACGGCCGCCTCGACGCCGTCGGCCAGCAGGATGATCCCGGCCTCGCGGGTCTGGGGCCGCGGGCCCGGGTAGCGGTAGTCCTTTTCGTCGACGCTGCCACCCGCCAGCTGGGCCTGCTCCTGGGCCTTGTTGTAGAAATAGGTGATGAGCTTGGTGCCCTGGTGCTGCGGGATGAAGTCGGCGATTCGCGTCGGCAGCTTGTACTCGCGGGCCAGCTCGAGGCCGTCTTTGACGTGGGAAGCGATGATCAGGGCCGACATCGAGGGCGCGAGCTTGTCGTGGCGGTTTTCGCCGCCCTGCTGGTTTTCGATGAAATAGCTGGGCTTGCGCATCTTGCCGACGTCGTGGAAGTAGCTCCCGACCCGCGCCAGCAGCGGGTTGGCGCCGATCTCCGCGGCGGCGGCCTCGGCCAGCACGGCGACCAGCTGCGAATGGTGGTAGGTTCCCGGCGCCTTGACGATCATCTCCTTGAGCAGCGGATGGTTGAGGTTGCCCAGCTCGAGCAGCTTGATGTCGGTGACGTAATCGAAGAGCATCTCGGCCACCGGCGCCAGGACCATCACGAAGATCGCGGCGAGCAGACCGCCCAGGAAGGCCAAGCCCATGTTCATGAAGATGTTGGGCAGATTGAGGACGTTCGCGACGCTGACCACCGTCACCAGCTTGATGGCGAGCACCACCGCGGCGTTGACGGCGCCGACCATCACACCCGCCCGCAAAATCGCGCTGCGCCGCTCGACGTGGGCGATGGCCGAGGCGGCGACGATGCTGGAGATAAGATAGTAAATCGACAGGTCGAGATCGCCCTCGAGGAACATCCCGGTCAGGGCGCTGGCCACGATCGCGAAGACCAGCGCGATCTCGGAGTTGAGGATATAGCGCGTCAGCATGGCGCCGGCCGCGACGGGGATGGCGTAGTAGAGGGCCTGCACCGAGACGTCGAAGGGCAGCAGGTCGCGGAAGGCCGAGGACAAGGCGGCCGCGATCCGCACGCTGAACAGCAGCAGGATCAGCACGCCGCCCAGGAAGTAAAGATCGGCGCGGGTCGGGTTGAACTTGCGGATGAAGCGCTTCGAGAAGGCGTAGGTGATCAGCAGCAGGATCGAGACGAAGAGCGCGGTGCCGAGGAATTTGGTCGCGAAGCTGGTCTCGGTCTTGCGCTTGCGGATGCCCTCGAGGATGACCAGATGGTGGGGCTCGTAGCGGTCGCCGCTGCGGACGATCGCCTCGCCGGCCTGCACCTTGATGATGACGTTGCGGACGTTGCCGACGGCGCGGGCGCGCCGCAGCTCGGTCTCGACCGCGTCGTAGCTCAGGTTGGGCCGCACCAGGCGGCTGGCGACCTCGTAGAGCTGCGCCGCCTGCACCGCCTTATCCTTCTCCTTGGGCGCCTGCTTGGCGCGCTCGAGCAGGGCGGTTTGGACGCCGTCGAGCGTTTTGATCCCGGAAAGATCCTTGAGCTCGGCCTCGTCCTCGCTGGCGTTCTTCTGCTTCTGGACATAGCGCAGGGTGATGCCGCCCTCGCCCGCGTTGGCCAGCTCTTTGTTGCCGGCCACGATCATCTGGGACATGGACTGCCGCAGCAGGTTGCGCAGCGTGAACTCGGTATCGACCGAGAATTCATCCTGCATCAAGGCCTTCACCTGATCTTCGGTGGGCTGCAGCCCCAGCGTGGCGAGCAGAATGTCCTGAATCTCGTCGACGTCGGCCAGGCGCTGGATGGCTTCGCGGGACTGCTGAAAGGCCTCGTGGACGTTCTGGTCGATCTCGGCCAAGACGTTCTCGTCGAAGTCGAAGACCGGAGGCACGCTCTTCATCGCCTCCTGGCGGTTGATCTCGGTGGCGCGCTCGTCGACGATCTCGTAATTCTGGTCGGCCTTGATGTCCTTGGGCGCGACGCGCCCGACCTTCATATTGGGCGGCAGGTAGTCGACGTGGAAGGACAGCACCAGGGAAATGGCGAAGACCAGGACGCCGAAGACGATCCACCCGAAGAAGGCCGAGTGGAGGAATCGGTTCAAGGAGCTGAAATCGGATTTTTTGAAGCCTCCGAGGAGGTTTCGCAGACTGCGGATGTGACGGTGGTCGCCCATGGATTCTTTTTTGCCCCCGCTTATTTCGCGGCCCCTTCTCCCATCACCTGGATGGTGATCTCCCGACGCCCTACCTTATTGTCGTCGAAATCGAAAAGCACAACTTCTTGCCAGGCCCCCAGCATCAGCTTGCCGTCCTGGAGGGGAATCGAGAGGCTGAGCCCGATCAGGGCGGCCCGCAGGTGGGCGTCGTTGCGCCCCGACCCGGAACGCCGGTTGGGCCGCGGGCCCGTCTCCGCGGGGATCTGGGTCTCGACCCATTTTTTCAATTCTTCGTGGATCTTGGGGTCGTTCTCCAGGATGGCCACCCCCGCCGTCGCCCCCGGAATCAGGACCGTGACCAGACCACTGGGCACGCCGGATTCGCGCACCGCGCGCTTCACGTCGTGGGTGATCAGCAGCACGTCGGTCTTGACCGTGGTGTTGACGTAATAATTTCTTAGAAAGATCATGAGCTTATGTTAATGCCCTCGGCCCCCGGGGGCAAGCATTCATTTTTTCATGCTAGTCCCTTCCCCTCGCGCCTTCAAGCCCCGAGCCGCGTTTCGCAGTGCGTCAGGCCGAGCGCCCCTTTTCCGTGAAAAAATAGCGGGTTGTGACGCAATTCCTGGCCCCTTCCCCGACGATAAAGTTTGCGAAGGATCGTGGCTGAAGCCCCCCTTGACCGGGGGCGCAGGAAATGGATAATAAATTCTTGGAATTATGACGACTTCGATCAGTACAAGTAAATCGCGCCCCTTCTTCAAGAACAAGTACATCGAGTACCGCAAGATGTACGACGAGGCGCGGAATTTCTCCAAGAGCCTGGACACAGCCTCCTCGACCTCGGCCCCCAAGGCCTCGAAGGACCCCCTGCCCCCGGAGCTTTCTAAAAACACCAAAGAAACCGGCAACAAAGAACCCGTCACCAAGGATTTGGCGAAAAAGCCCGGCGAGACGCCCTACGGCGTCCGCCCCACCGAGGCCGCCGGCGCCCCCGACCCGACGCTGCCGGTCTCCAACGCCCCGATCAACGTCCCCAGCACCGGCTCGGCCAACGAGCGCATGATGGCCAAGGCCCGTGAATACGAGCCCCACATCCGCGCCGCCGCCGAGCGCTACGCCCTCCCGCCCGAACTGATCGCCGGCGTGATCTGGCAAGAGTCGCGCGGCAATCCCCGCGCGGTCAGCCACTGCGGCGCCATGGGCCTGATGCAATTGATGCCCGCCACGGCCGCCAGCCTGGGCGTCGGCAACGCCTTCGACGCCGCGCAAAACATCGACGGCGGCGCTAAGTACCTCCGCCAGATGCTCGACAAGTTCAACGGCCGCGTCGACTTCGCCGTCGCCGCCTACAACGCGGGCCCCGGCAACGTCATGAAGCACGGCGGCATCCCGCCCTTCCGCGAAACCCAGGATTACGTCCCCAAGGTGCTCGGCTACGCCAACAGCTACAAGGTCGCCGAGGCCTTCACGCAGAGCGTCCCTTCCAACGCGATCCGCGTCTAGTCTTTCCTTCTCGCTCTATTTCGGCAAATAGCTTTTCATTTCCGGATTCGCCCGTGCTATCTTCACGGTGAACGAAATGCGTTCGCGCATTTTCCAAACGGATCCGACATGGGCAAGAGCAAAGCCGGCAAAAGCAAATCGGTCGCGAAGCAGACCCACCCCACCGTCGCCCTCACCGGCAGCGGCTACAAGGGTCTCTCCATCCTGCGCTGGCTGGAAAACAGCCGGGAGTTTCCGCGCGTCATCTTCCTCGACCACAAAAAGCCCACCGAGGTCCTGAAAAAGACCAAATTCTACCGCATCGACCTGACCGAGACCCTGGCGGACGTGAAGCTCTACGAGATCCTCGCCGAGGAGAAGGTGGAAACCCTGATCCACACGGCCCTCCCGATCACGCCGCCGCGCAACATGGCCTGGGCCCACGAGCTGCTCTCGGTGGGCAGCATGTACGTCTGCAATGCGGCGGCCGAGGCCAAGGTGCGCAAGCTAATCCTGGCCTCCACCGCCGACGTCTACGGCGCCTTCCCCGACAACCCCGCCTACATCACCGAAAATCAAACGCCGCGAGGCTTCCTCAAGTCCAAGTTCTTCGCCGACAAGATCGACGCCGAGCGGCAGTTTTTGAACTTCGCCAAAAAATACCCCCAGAGCGTCGTCACCATCCTGCGCCCCGCCACGATCCTGGGCCCCAAGATCCAAAGCTACAAGACGCGCTACCTCTCGCGCTGGTTCGTCCCGACGGTCCTGGGCTTCGACCCCCTCGTGCAGTTCCTGCACGAGGACGACCTGCTGCGCGCCTTCCAGATGGCGACGCTGCGGGACTGCCCCGGCATCTTCAACCTGGCCAGCAAGGGGGTGCTGCCGCTCTCGAAGGCGATCAAGCTGATGGGCAAGGTGCCGCTGCCCTTGAGCCTGATCGGGCTCAAGTCGCTGGTCCAAACGCTGTGGTTCCTCGACATCTCGCCGGCCCCGGCCACGCACCTCGATTTTTTGAAATACAGCTGCGTGGTGGCGACCGACCGCGCCGAGGCGGCGGGCTGGACACCGCGCTACACCTGCAAAGAAACCCTGCTGGAATTCGTCGGGGCCGAGCGGCTCCGCGAGATCCGCCTGCAGGAGGAGGCCGCTCCGCTATGAAATCCGCGTCCGGCGCCCCGAACAACCTCTTCTACCTGCCCCAAAGCCGCGCGGGCGGCTCCGCCGAGGAGCGCCAACTGGAGAAGATCGTCCGCGACATGGCCAAGCGCCTCGCGTCGCTCGAGAAGGAGCTGGGACGGCACCTCAAGGTCATGGAGCGCGAGCTGAGCTCGAAAAAAAATCGCAAAAACGGCACGCAGGAAAAGATCTACAAAGAGCTCAAGAACCTCCAATCCCGCGTCGAACCCGCCATGCAGGAGATCGTCGAGAAATTGAAATCCACGGTGGAGATCGAGAAGGCCGAACCGGGGCCTGGGATCTTCGATTTCTTCAAGGGACTCGTCCCCGGCCTGGACTTCGTGGCGCGGCACCTGCCCTTTTTCCAAGACAAGCAGGCGCTCGAGGAGGAATACGATCCCTTCGGCCGCGACCCCGCCTTCGAGCAGACGCTTAAGCCCTTCTTCGACTTCATGTATTATAGGTATTGGCGCGTCGAGACCCACGGCGTCGAAAACATCCCCAGCGCCGGCCGCGCGCTCCTCGTCGGCAACCACTCGGGCACCCTGCCTTGGGACGGCAGCATGATCCGGCTGGCCGTCACCAACGATCATCCCGCCGGCCGCGACGTGCGCTTCTTGGTGGAAGATTTCGTCTACTACCTGCCCTTCGTCGGCACCTTCATGTACCGAATCGGCGGGGTCCGCGCCTCCCAGGAAAACGCCGAGCGACTGCTCAACACCGACCACCTGGTCGCGGTCTTCCCCGAGGGCGTCAAGGGCTTGGGGAAATACTTTTCGCAGCGCTACCACCTACAACGCTTCGGCCGCGGCGGCTTCATCAAGCTGGCGATCCGCACCGACAGCCCGATCATCCCGGTGGCGGTGATCGGGGCCGAAGAGATCCATCCCCTGCTCTTCAAGTCCTCGCTGCTGGCCAAGCCCCTCGGCATCCCCTACGTACCCTTCACCCCCACGCTGCCGCTGCTGGGCCCCTTGGGCTTCGTGCCCCTGCCCTCCAAGTGGTCGATCTACTTCGGCAAGCCCATCGACCTCAGCGTTTACGGCAAGGAGATACTCGACGACGAACTGGAGATCCACCGCCTGAGCGAGCGGGTACGCCAAACCATCCAAAACTTGGTCACCGAGGCCCTGAAGCGGCGCCGCAGCGTGTGGTGGGGTTGAGAGCTAAACGACGTAGCGCTTGTCTTTGAGCTTCCGCGCCAGGGTGGCGCCGAACTCCTCCGAGCCCGAGCGGCCCAGCTTCCCGTAAATGTACTTCTTGCCGAGCTCGACGCCGGGCTGGTCGTAGGGGTTCACGCCCAAGAGGCCGCCCACATAGACCGTCGCGATCTCGAAGAGGTAGAAGAGCTGCCCCAGCGTGTAGGCGTCGGCCCCGTAAAGCATCAGCTTGAAGCTGGGCACGCCCGATTCCTTGAGGGACTGCTCGGTGGCGACCATCTCGGCGTGGAGCACCTCGGCGAAGCTCTTGCCGCCCAAATAGCTGAGGCTTTCGATCTCGGGATAGAGCTTGGGAACCTTGAGGTCGGCGTCGTATTTTTCCTGCGACCAGAGCATGACCATCTTGTCGCGCGGTCCCTCGACGTAGAGCTGCATCTGCGAGTGCTGGTCGCGCGGTCCGCTGGCCTGGATCGGCGTGATGCCGGCCCAGACCTCTTTGCCCTCGAGGTCGTAGCGCTTGCCGAGGCTCTCGGCCCAGAGCTGGCGGAACCACTCGACGCAGCGGTTGAGCCGCTCGGAGTAATTGAACACGACCAGATTTTTGCGTCCATGCCGCTCCGCCAGGAGGGTGGTGACCATCGCCAGCATCGCGGCGGGGTTGGTCCAGAGGTCCTCCCCCTTGCAGCGCTTGATCATGCGGATCGCCCCCTCAGCCAGCTCGCGGATCGAGACGCCGAGGAAGGCCGCCGGCAGCAGGCCCACCGGCGACAGGACGGAGAAGCGCCCGCCCACGCCCGGCAGGATGTCGAAGCACTCGATGTCCTCCTCGCGGGCGATCTGCCGCAGCGCCCCCTTCTGCGGGTCGGTGGTCATAATCAGGTGGCGGCGGAAGCGTTCGGGGCCGAGCCGCTTCTTGAGCAGCTCGTAAAGGTACATGAACTGGGCCATGGTCTCGACGGTGTTGCCCGACTTGCTGACCACGTTGAAGACGCTACGCTCGAGGTCCAGGCCGTTGAAGAGGCGGCTCAGGTAGTCGGGATCCAGGGTATCAAGGACGTAGAGCCGCTTGACCGGCAAGGGGACGCCGCCGGCGAAGATCGGCCCGAAGATGGCCTCCTCGACGGCCTTGGCGCCAAGGCCGGAGCCGCCGATCCCCAGGACCACCATGTTGTCGAAGGAGCCCCGCAGCTCCTCCGCGCGGCGCTCGACGTTGTCCAGGACCTCGTCCAGATAAGGCAGATGCAGGAATTGGACCTGCCCGATCTCGTGCATGGCCTGCAGGGCCCGGTGAACTTGGATGAAATTGGGAGTAGCGGCCTCGAGCTCGGGCTCGGAGATGCCCGCCGCCTGTTGCGGCGCGAAGGCCTCGTTGAAATCCAGGTGAAGATCGCGATGCGGCATCCCCGAAGATTACACAGCGCTCATTTTCGACTCAAGGAAATTAACCCGAAGATCAACGGATGCCGCGGCCGCTGAAGGTCACGCCCGCTCCGCCGGGGGTAATGCTGATCGATCCGCTGTAGTATTGCTCGTTGGTCGGTGTGAAGGTCACGGAGACGGAGACCGATCCGTTGGCGGGGATGGTCCCGCCGGAGCTGCTGAGGGTAAATCCATAACCGCCGCCGGAGATCGTGTAGTTGACCGCGCAGCAGTTGGGATTGTTGATGGTGAAATAGCGGGTCGTCGAAGTATTGAGCCGCTGATCTCCGAAAGAGATGGACCCGACCGAGACGGTGACATTGGAGCAGTTTTGCAGCGGAACAGCCTCGGCCCCCTCGGTAAGTCCGGGAACTTCCTTGGCCCCGCCGACCGGAGACCGACCGGCGAAAAACTCCGCCCTTCGCATCAGGGCCGACGCGGGATCGACCAAACTTTGGGAAAGGGTCTCGCGCAACGAGACGAATGAGGGCGACCCGACTCCGCCCTCGACTTCGCATTGGGAGGCCGCAGAAGCATCCGAGTTCTCGCTGAAACTGAGGACCTCGCGGAGGGCATTAGCCAGGATCAAAGATGGGACCGTCGTCATGGAGATTCCTCTCGCGGAGGAAGAATGGCTTGAAAATCGAAGGCTTGTCAACGAATCCTTAAGCCCGACTTAAGGACGGGCCCGCCCTTCTTCCACCCGCCCTATTATCGGCCGGGAATCCCTCGAGTTCCGGATTATTTAGGGCCTCCCTTACCGTTACCCTTGCCTTGGCCCTTGGCTGCCTTCCAACCGCCGCCGCCCTTGCCGGAGCCGTGCTCCTTACCCTTGCCGGATTTTTTCCAGCCGCCGTCGTCGTCGTTGTCCCACTTCCCCTTCTTGACCTTCACGCTGTCGTCGTCGTCGACCACCCAGTAACCGCCCTTGCCCTTACCGGGACCGCCCCAGAGCCCCATCTTCTTGGCCTGGCCGGGTGGGATCCATAGGCCGTACTTCTTGGCGATGCCCGGCGGCATCCAGTAGCCGTGCTCTTTGTGCACGGGATAGATGATAAAGCGGGTGAAATCGGGGCCGACCAGGGGAATTTTGGGAAACAAGATCGGGTTGACCTGCAGGATGTTTTGTAAAAAATGCCGCTGGGTGGTCTCGATATAATAGTTGTCGGTCACGGGGCTGCCCATCGCCACGAGCGGGGCGACGGCGAAGCTCTGCAGGATGTTCGAGTAGCTCATGCCCATCTTACGCATCATCCATACCGAAAGCGGCAAAGTCCCGGCCGCCTGCGCGATCTGCAAAATGGCTGGCACCTCCGCGGCGGGCGCCATGAGCGCGGGCGTCACCTGCTGGGGCGCGAAACCGTAGGCGTTGCCGTAGAGCTGCTCGGCGCGGCGCGCCTCCGGCGAGCCCAGGTCGATGTTGACCAAGTTGATGTCGACGGCCCGGGCGCCAGGCAGGGCCAGGCTGAAGGCCGCGAGGAAGGTCAAAACTTTGCAGAGAGATTTCATGGCTTTCTCCTTATGCCCGCTTGGGACGCCCCAGGTACCGACGGGTCACAATTATTTATGTTTTCCTTTGCCGGGATTCGACTTACCGGAAAAACCTTGGGATGGCGAGGGGCCTTTCCCCGATTTGCCTTGGGGGCCCCGCTGCTCGGGCGCATGCCACTCCGGCCGACCCTTGGAATTTTTAGGTTTGCCCGGCTTCACGTCCTTGCTGGGGGCCGGGCCGCGCAGCTCCGCGGGGCCCTTTTCCTTCGGCCCCTTGTCCTTATCCACGGCGGGGGCCTGAGTCGGAACTTGGATGTCCCGTTTCGGGGCCGGCTTCGCCGAAACCACGCCGTGACGGCGGGGCTGAAGCGATCGGGCCTCGGAACCGATCTCCTCCCAAGTAAGTTTGCCGCCCTTGACCTTGGACCGCAGGCCCTTTTCCAATTCCGCCGGGGATTTGCCGTTCAGCATCGCGGACTGCACCTGTAAAATCGCCGCCCGCCGCGCCGGCGAACGAAGGTCGGCCGCCCCGTCCGGGACCGCGCGGTCGACGAGAGCCGCGGCGCTCTCCCCGCGCTGCCGGGTCTGACGCAGCGCCGGCTCGAGCTTTGCCGGAGGGACGCCCTTCGCGAGGCCCTCGTTGGCCTTGAGCAGGTAGGGCTCGGAGGGGATGCCGCGCGCCTCGAGAGCCTGGGCCTCCTTCAGCACCCCCAGGGTGAAATCGCGGGGGAGGCCCGAGGCAGCGCTTTTGGCCAAAAAGGCGCTCAGGGCCGGGCTTGGGGCGCCGAGCGCCGCGGCCTCGCGGGCGATCTGGGGGTCGCCCTGGGCGCGTAGCGGCGCGGCGGCCGCGAGGCCGAGGAGGAGCAGTCCAATGGCGAGGGTCTTCTTCATCTTATTACAAATTGATCACCGAGTTGCGTTGTCCAAAGCCGTCGTCCACCCAGCGGTCGGCCGCCGGATCCGGGACCCAGCGCCGTCCGTCGACGACGAAGGCATAACTGTAGGTGCCCTCCGCCAACGGGACCTCGACCGTGAAGAGGCCCTCGCCCTCCGCGGAGAGCGCCAAGGCCGCCGGGGTCCATTGATTGAAGTCGCCCGCGACGGCGACCTGCTTGGCGCCGGGCTGGCGCAGGGCGAAGCGCACGAAATAGACCTTTCGGCCCTCGGGGCCCGCCGCCTCGCGCACGCTCAAGGGCGGACCCAAGGAAGGCTCGCGGAAATAGCCAAGATACAGGACCCCGGCCAAACCCGCCGCGAGGGCGCCGGCCGCGGCGAGCCTTGGAAGCGAGAGCCAACGGGCGCGAAACCTCTCCCAAAGACCCGGCGCCTCGAGGCGCTCCATCACCCGCGCGGTGAAGTCGGCCGTAAGCGGGGGGACCTCGCGGCGCAGCGCTTGCCACCGCGCCGCAAAACCCTCGAGGCCCTCGCCCAGCTTGGGCTCTTCCCGAAGAATCGCCGCGATCTCTCCATCGGAAAATTCGGGCCCCAGGAGCTCGCGTAATTTCTTTTCTGTTTCATTCGCCGTCATGACTGCCTCTCCAATCGTTTCCGCAGCTGCGCGAGTCCCCGGGCCACGCGCATCTTGAGGTTGCTGATCCCTTCCCCGCTCCGCTCTGCCATCTCCTCGTAGCTGAGGTCGCCGAGGTAGCGCAGCAGGAGGGCCTCGCGGTAGATCTGAGGAAGGCCGTCCAGGGCGCGGCGCAGGGCCGCGCCCTCGGATGCGGCGATCATCCCCGCTTCCGGCGAGTCCTCGGGGGCGGGCTGCGCGTTCAGGAATTCGGGCTCGACGCGGGCCTCGGGACGCCGCCGCCGGCTGCGCCAGTCGTCGCGGCAGGCGTTGAGGGCGATCTGGTAGATCCAGGTCGAAAACTTGGCGTCGCCGCGGAACCGCTCCAGCTCGCGGTAGGCCTTGAGGAAGACCTCCTGGGCCAGCTCCTCGGCCCGCTCCTTTTGCCCCAGCCAGCGGTAGACCAAGCGAAAGACCCCCTGCTTGTGGCGGTCGACGATTTCGGCAAAGGCCCGCCGCTCCCCTTGCCGACAGCGGCGCAGGGCCTCTAGATCCGGGTCTTGACTCGGGCTTTGCTTCCGGTTCATGCGAATCCTGAAACCTGCCTCGCTGCTGGAAATTGGGACGCCGGCAGGGCCGGGGCGTCACAGCAGGCCTCGAAAAAACATCGGGAAATAGCTCCAGCCCTGACCCGATACAACGGAATTAGGGTTTGACCCAAGTCCAGGATGGGTATAAGTAAGTAAATACTTACTTTTATGTCCGTCGCCAAAGCCCAACGCCTGTCCTTTTCCGAACGAGAGGCCCGGATCCTCGAGGCCGCCGGCCGGCTCTTTTCCGAGCGCGGCTTCGTCGGCACCACCACGCGGGCCATCGCCCTCGAATCCGGGGTGAACGAGGCCCTGCTGTTCCGCCACTTCAAGAGCAAGGAAGACCTCTACACCGCCCTCCTCCAGGTCAAGCTGGAGGACTTCGACGCCCAGGTCGCGCCGGAGCTGCGCAAGACCCTCGAGCTACCCATCGCGGATGGCCTTTTCGAGATTTCCAAGATCATCGTCCACAAGCATCGCGAGAACCTCTGGTTCCTGCGCGTCATGCTCTTCGCGGCCCTCGAGAGCCACCACCTGGGCCAGCTCTTCTTCAAGCAGAGGCTGCCGCTCTTGGAATTCCTGCAGGAGTTCTTCGCTCGGAAAATTTCGAAGCAGGAGGCGCGGGATGCGGACCCCGCGATTCTGGCACGGGCCTTCATCGCGATGATCCACCATTACATCCTCATCACCCTCGTCTTCAAAGCGAAGGACCACTTTCCCCTGCCCGAGGATGCGATGCTCGCGAGCTTCGTCGATATCTTCACGAAGGGGGTGCGACCGTGAAGCGCCTCTTTTCATTGACACTCCTCGCCTTCGGACTTTCCCTAGCCCTCCCTTCGCGCGCCGCCGAGAAGAAGATGGGGATGATGGAGTGCTACGAGCTCGCCCTGGCCCGCAGCGAGCAAGTCGCGATCAGCGACCAAGAGATCGCCCGGGCCCAGGCGATCTACACCCAGGCCCTCGGCTCGGTCCTGCCCAAGCTCTCGATCAACGTCCAGGAGATCCTCCAGGACTCGTCCTCCCAGAGCGACGGCGCCGGCCAGGTCGGCAGCACCTTCACCCAATTCAGCCGGCCTTCGGTGGCGGTGACGCTGAAGCAGCCCATCTTCAAGGGCTTCAAGGAGTTCCGGGCCCTCAAGCTGGCGAAGGTCAACGAGTCGCAGAAGCGCCTGCTCAAACGCAACGCCGAGCGCCTGCTCTTCCAGGACGTCGCGATCGTCTTCCTGACCATCGTGAAGATCGAGCGCGACATCGAGATCTTTCAAAAGATATTGCAGGTCGAGCGGCGGAGCGTCGCCGAGCTGAAAGAGCGCGTCCGTCTGGGCAAGTCCCGCGACAGCGAGGCCGCCCTGCTGGAGACCGACATCGCGCTCAACGAGGCCGAGCTCGAGCGCAAGCGGGGCGAGCGCCAAATCGCCTACGACACGCTGGCCTTCCTGACCGGCCTGAACCCCCAGCCGCAGATCGACTACGGCTCGCCGCCCGTACGCGACCTCAAGCCCCTCGCGGAGTACACCGCCATGGTCGAGGCCCGGC
>SZOV01000041.1 GCA_030263375.1 Deltaproteobacteria bacterium PRO3 | reverse complement strand
TCACCGTCGCCGAGGCGCACGAGGCCGCCCTTCGCGCCTATTTGCGGACCGTCCTGCCGCGCTACGAGGCGGAGGGAAACCGCTTCGAGATCGGATTTTCCACGCAGAAGAAGTCCAGCGATACCGTCGCCGCCGACCTGCAAAACGGCCCCTTTCGGGATCGCGCGGGGCGGCTGGTCTTTCGCCCCTCCGGGCACGGGGCCTTGCTGGAGAATTTGGTCGCCCTCGAGGGCTCCGTCGTCTTCATCAAGAACATCGACAACGTCGCCCCCGACGCGAGGCGGGCCGACACCCTGATCTACAAAAAGGCCATGGCGGGCTTCCTCGCCGAGATCCAGGAGACCTGCTTTCGCTACCTCCGGCTCCTCGAGGCCGGGAGTCCCGCCCCGGCGGTCTTGGCCGAGATCGAGGCCTTCCTGTGCGGGACGCTCTCCGCTTCCTTGCCGACAGATTGGCCGGGGCTCGAAGCGGCGGCGCGGAGGGCTTGGCTCTTCGCGCGATTGAACCGACCGCTGCGCGTCTGCGGGATGGTCCCCAACCAGGGCGAGCCCGGCGGAGCTCCGTTTTGGGTGGAAGAGCGGGGCGGCGGCTTCTCGCTGCAGATCGTCGAGTCGGTCCAGGTGGACCCTGCGGACGCGGAGCGGCAGCGGATCTTTCGCGATGCGACGCATTTCAATCCCGTGGATTTGGTCTGCGGGCTCAAGGATTTTCGCGGGCGGCCCTTTGAGTTGGAAAAATTCGCCGATCCCGAGGCGGGATTTATCTCCGAAAAGTCCTACGAGGGAAAGCCGCTCAGGGCCCTGGAGCTGCCGGGCCTCTGGAACGGCGCGATGGCGCACTGGAACACGGTCTTTGTGGAGGTGCCGGTCTCGACCTTCACGCCGGTGAAGCGGATCGAGGACTTGCTGAGGCCGGAGCATTCGTAGGGGCGAACCTTGTGTTCGCCCCTACAGCTTCTTCTTGAACGCCTCGACCATCTCCACCGGCGCCGGGTCGATGCCGTAGGCCTGCGCCAGGTGATAGGAGGCGTAATCCGCCACCGCGAGGCCCTCGAACATCTCGAAGAGGGGGCTCTCCCCGCCGCAGGCCAGGCGGTGGATCGGGATCTCTCGGCCCAAGATTTCCTCCATCACGTCCATTCGGCGCTTCACGCGCGGGTGCATGAAGCGACTCTCCAGGAAGATCAGCGCGGGCTTCATCAGCAGGCGGGTGAAGCCGACCATCTCGTTGTGGTTCAGCTCGGGGAAGACGTTGCTGAAGCTCTGGATCTTGGCGTTCTCGTTGAACTTGATCTTCCAGATGCGCGCGGCCCCGGCGAATTCGGCGGGGCCGTAGACGATGGGCACGCGGTCGCGCAGGGCCTCGGCCAACGCCTTGCCGCGCGCCTCGCAGGCGTCTTGGACGCCGGAGAGGTGCTTCGCCAGCCGGTCCAGCAGAGCTTCCGGATTGGGAATCAAGGAGAGGCGGTGAAAGATCCCGACCAGGCTCGCGAAGAAATAGCCGCTGGCGCAACGCGGTTGAATGGATTCGGGGATCGGCACGTGAGGGATGCCGGCGGCCTTGGCCTTCGCCACCAGCTGCCCGCCATGGGACATCGCGATCGCCCGGCAGCCGCGGGCGAGGGCGTCGTCGAGCGCCGCGAGGGTCTCCTCGGTGTTGCCGGAATAGGAAGAGGCGATGCAGAGGTCTTGGGGGCCCGCCGCCGCGGGCAGCCGGTAGTCGCGGACGATCTCCAGTCGCGGGCCGGTGCCGAAGCCGTCGTTGACTAGATCCGCCGGCAGGGAGCTGCCGCCCATCGCCGCGTAGTAGACCTTGGCGCCGGGAGCCGGGGTCCAAGGGGTGAGCTTCGGATGGTCGCGGACGATCTTCCAGCTGGCGAGAAATTGCGCGGGGAAATTGCGAATCTCCTGATAAATATCCGGCTCCTTTCGAAAGATATCGTTCCAAAAATATAAGATCCGGAAGGGGGCTGGGAGTGGTTCGCCGGGCGTTGGTCCCTCTCGGATTTAAATTTCCTTTTTGGAATTAATGAAGATGGGGGCCATTATCCAGCGAAATTTGCCGATTTGGGATGGAGAATGAAAAACCCCCGTCGCGGGCGCCACACCCACGGCGGGGGTTCTGTTTTTCAACGCAAGCTTCGGCTCTCGCCGGAGGTCGGGTAACGCTTAGGCGGCGCCCATCGCGAATCCGGCGGTGTCGGAACGAAGCCGGGTCTCCTCCAGCTGGGCGCGCAGCTCGGGAGAGAGGGAGGCGCGGCTGGCGCGGGCCAGGCCCTCGGCGCGGTGCACCAGGCGCTCGGCGCGCTCGAAGCACTCACGGGCGCGGGTCCGGATCTCCTCGCGGCGCGCGCCGCTCACTCCGCGGGCGAGGCGGATGTCGAGCTCGGCGCCGGCCATCAGGTTGTTGGCCTCGGTCAGCAGGTCGGCGATGCGGTCGGCGCGGCTGCGGCGGCCGCGGGGCTCGGCGACGACGGGCGTCGGCGCCTCGCGCGACTCGAAATGCGGCGTCAGGCTGTAGTCCCGGTCGATGCCGTGATAGCGGGTCGTCGGACGGTAGCCGGCGAAGGCGATGCCTCCGGAGACCGGCTCGTGGGCGCGGGGGCCCGCCGCGCGGCTACGCCGGCTGCCCGAGCGGGTGATGCCCGCGAGCGAGGGCTCGGGGAGGTGGAAGCGATCGCGGCGGCCGTGGAGGCGACCGGCGGCGCGGTCGGCGCCGTCGGGGACGTGGGTGGTCAGGCGCGTGGTCGGCATCGAGGCGATTTCCGCCTGGGCGCGGGCGGCCAAGTCGTCGGCGGTAAGGACAGGAATGGTGAAGGTCATAACATAAGCTCCGTTATGGTATGCCCCCTACACACGCCTGGAGTGCGTTGGTTTATTGGAAGTGTGCAATGTACAAGATTAGCAAAAGGGATGCCAAATCAAGACGCAATGCGCCAAAACGGGAGGCGGCGGCTTCAAGTGACTGAAATTAAAATAGAAAACTTGCTCCGTCTTCCCGAAACCCGCGCCGGGCGCTGTCCCTGTTTTTGAGGGGAAGGCACCCCGACCCGCCGATCCGCGCCGGTCTTGGCTCTCCAGGCGGGGCCTAAATCCACTTCTTTTTCTTGAAAAACACGATCATGCCGACGACCAGGCTGATCATGAAGCCCCATAAGATATAGTAGAAACCCGGCCACTTGAATTCCGGCATGTACTCGAAATTCATCCCGTAAACGCCGACGATGAAGGTCAGGGGCAGGAAGATCGTCGCCCCGATGGTAAGGCGCTGCATGACGAAGTTCAGCTGGTTGGAGGACTCGGTCATCTTGATGGTCAGGACCGCCGCGTAGACGTCGAAGACCGCGCCGGCGTGCTCGCGCAGGGAGTCGAGATCCTGCAAGAGCGAATTCATGTCGTCCATCGCCGTCTTGAAGTAGGGCCGCGCCTCTTCCTTGATGAAGGGGATGACGTGCTTGTCGTCGAGCTGCCGGTAGACCTCGCGCTCGGGCAGGAGGCTCTTACGCATGCTGGCGACGAGCTTCTTGAATTTGAGGATCTGGTCCAGGACGTCGTCCTTTACGCCCTTCAGGACCTGCTGCTCGATTTCCTCCAGGTTGTCCTCCCACTCCTCCATGATCGGCTGGTAGTCCTTGATCGCCAGCTCGAGCAGGTTGAGCAGGACGTAGCTGGGCGAATCGCCCAGGGTGTCCTTGGGGCTATCGTGCACCCGCTGGCGGGCGGTGGCGAAGGTGCGGGAGAGGTTTTTTCCGTGGGAGGTCACGATGAAGTCGCCCGAGAAGAAGGCCTCGAATTCGCGGCGCTGGCAGGACTCGGTCTCGAAATTGTAGAAGACGCGGTGCAACGCGAGGAAGGCGTAGTCCTCGTAGATGTCGAGGCGCGCGGTGCCTACGCCCATCAGGACGTGCTCGATCGCGAGGGGATGAAAGTTGAAGATCTCGAGCAAGAGGTCGACTTCTTCCTCCGAGGGGTCCTCCATATCCACCCAGATGTAGTGGCTTTTGCGGCGCTTGGCCTCTTTGAGACGTTCGACGTCCTGGGTCTCGATGAATTCGCCTTCCGGCGAGCAGAGCATGATCTGGTACATGGCAACTCCGGAAAAATCCCTTGGAAGGCCGGCCGGGCCTCCCTTAAAATCCATGATTCGGGGGACTGCGGTTCCCCGGTCGGACAGGATGGGGGTGGCTTCGGCCGCCCCCTTTTTATTTGAGGGTTAATTTAACCGAAGAAGATGCGTTCGACCATCCAATAAAGCCCGACGGCGGCGATCAGGGCCAGGAAGACCGCTTTCAGGTAAAGGTAGGAACCCTTCAGCAGGCGGCTCAAGCCCAGGGTCAGGGGGTAGACTAGGGCGACGATCAGGACCTGGCCCAATTCCACCCCCAAATTGAAAAAGATCAAGGGAACGGCGAGATTGCCGGCCCGCAGGTCGGCCTCCTGTAGGATGTAGGAAAAGCCCAGGCCGTGGATCAGGCCAAAGGCGAAGGTCAAGACGATCATGGCCCGCGGCGTCCGCGGCCCCTTGGCGAAGAGGTCGAGGAGGGCCAAAAAGACGATGCTGGCGGCGATGATCGGCTCGACCACGGAGGGCGGCAGGGTGATGACCTCGAGGGTGGCCAGGGCCAGGGTGATGGAGTGGGCCAGCGTGAAGCTGGTGATGAGCCAGAGCAGGTCCTTGAATCGCCTGGCGCCGAAGATCAGGGCGAGGACGAAGAGGATGTGGTCGTAGCCGATGAGGATATGCTCGAGCCCGAGCTTGAGGAAGGCCAGGATGCTCTGTCCGAGGCTTTCTTCCGAGAAGGAAAAGTCGGAGTGCCCGGGCGCGAAGGTGTAGCTGAACAGCTTGTCGCCCAGCTTTGCCTTCATCAGGTGGCGGTGGCCGAGATCGCCGTAGAACAAATCGTAATGCACCTGCAAAGGCGCCCGGGGCGCGGGGCAATCGTAGCTCAGGACGAGGACCGCGGCCTCGACCGCCGCGTCCTTGGCGAAGTCGAGGCGCTCGAAGCGGCAGGCCTCGCCGCCGGCGCTTAGGGAAACGCGTTGCGGGATATAGGCCTGCAGCGTCGCGAGATCGGCGCGAGCGAATTTGGTGTCGAAGTCGCCCAGGTGCACCTTGTGCGTCCAGCGGGCCTTCGTCCCCTCGAGGAGGATTTCGCTGTCGGAGAGCTTGAGCTCGTGGGCGGAGAGCCCGGGGGCGAGCAGGGCGAGGATCAGGAACAGCAGTCCGGCGCCGCTTTGCTTCATGAAGATTTTTTGCCCTGCAGTTTCAAGGAGAGGGTGAGCAGGAACTTCGCCACCGGCTCGTCGCCCGAGATCTTGGGGGTGGTGGCGACGATCTTCAGGGTTTGGTTGGTGCGTTCGCCGCTTTCGATGGTCTCTTTCACCTGTTTTTCGATCTTGGCGCCGTCCTCGCAGATGAAGTGCACGTCGGACTCGGCGCGCTTGAGGAAGTCGGCGTGGAAGTCCTTGAAGATCAAGACGACGTTCTTTTTGCTGGCCTTGATCGACTGCATCGCCAGCAGTCCGCCGGCGCAGTCGGCGCCCATCGCCAGGGTGCCGAAGTACATCGACTTCAGGTGGTTGCGGGTCCAGAAGTTGAGGGGGATCTTCACCTCGCAGCGCTTCTTGTTGACCTCGATGATGGTCGGGCGCACCGAGAAGAGCAGGGGGATCTTGAAGAGTCCGAAGGCGCGCAGCGCCAGGGTTTCTTTGAGGTTGGCCATGAAGGGAAGATGGCACGGCCGGGGGCCCTTGGCAAGAATCCTCCTCGCGGGGCGGCCCGCTTTTTCCTTGGAGGCCCTCCGGCCGCGGCGTTATCATGGCGACAGGAGGGGGAGATGGCCCTGGCTCCGGAAAAAATCCGCAGCTTCACGCTCTTGGGTGCCTCGGGGTCCGGCAAGACCTCGCTCGCCGAGGCCCTGCTCTTCACCGCCGGCGTGACCCACCGGCTGGGGCGGGTCGACGAGGGCAGCTCGGTCCTCGACCAGGACCCCGAAGAGCTCAAGCGCAAGATCACCCTCTCCAGCAAGGTCCAATCCCTCGATTATCAAGGTTACCGGCTCTACTTCGCCGACTGCCCGGGCTTTCCCGATTTCGCGGCGGAGGCCGCCGCGCCCCTGGCCATGTTGGACGCGGCCGTCATCGTCGTCGACGCGACCGTCGGCGTCGACGTCGCCACCAAGCAGTTCTTCCAAGCGGCGGTGGCGCAAAAAAAGCCGATCCTCTTCTTCGTCAACAAGATGGATAAAGAGCACGCGGATTTCGACAAGACCCTGGCCGCGATCCAGTCGCAGCTGAGCAAGCACGCCCATCCGGTCAGCCTGCCCATCGGCGCGGGGCCCGGCTTTCGCGGCGTCCTCGACCTGATCGACGGGCGCGCCTTCCTCTACGAGAAGGGGCAGGCGGTGGAGAAGCCCGTGCCCCCGGAGGAAAGTGAGCGTTTTCAGGCGGCCCAGCGCCGCCTGATCGAGGAGATCGCCGAGACCGACGAGGCCCTCTTCGAAAGACTGGCGGGCGGCGAGACCTTGAAAAAGGACGACGTCCTGCCCCGCTTGATTCAGGACATCGAGGACGAAGAGATTCTGCCGGTCTTGGTCGGCAGCGCCCTACCGCCGCAGGGGATCGTCCTGTTGCTCGACACCCTCGATCATTTGATCCTGCCGCCCGACCGCCTGCCGGAGAAGACGGGGACGCAGCCGCAGAGCGGCGAGGCCGAGGTCCGCAAGCCCTTCGTCGCCGAGTCGGCCTCGGCGCAGGTCTTCAAGGTGCTCTCGGATCCCGGGGTCGGCGACATCTATTTTATGAAGGTGTTTTCCGGCACGCTGCGCCACGGCGAAGACCTGCGCAACGCGCGCAGCCAGGCGAGCGAACGCCTCGGCCACCTCTTCGTCTTCCAGGGCAAGGAGCGCAAGGAGGTGGCGGAGGCCACCGTGGGCGAGGTCGTCGGCGTCGCGAAGCTCAAGAACACGCGCTTGGGCGACACGCTGGGCGATCCGGCGCGGCCGATCCAATACCCGCCGATCGTCTTTCCCGAGCCGGTCCTCTCCCTCGCGATCCATCCCAAGACGCGGCAAGACCAAGAGAAGCTCGGCTTGGCCTTGGGGAAGCTCAGCGCCAACGACCCGACCTGCCATTTTCACATCGACCCCGAGACCGGCGAGACCATCGTCTCGGGTAGGGGCGAGGTCCACATCGAGGTGCTGACCGAGCGCCTCAAGGAGCGGCACGGGATCGAGATCACGCTGGGCAGGCCCCACGTGCCCTACCGCGAGACGATCACGCGCAAGGTAAAGGTGCAGGGCAAGTACAAGAAGCAGTCCGGCGGCCACGGCCAGTACGGCGACGTCTGGCTGGAGGTCGAGCCGCGGCCCTTGGGTTCGGGCTTCGAGTTCGTCGACGCGATCAAGGGCGGGGTGATCCCTGCCAAATACATCCCGGCCGTCGAGGCCGGCGTGAAGGACGCCATGCAGAAAGGAACCTTGGCCGGCTATCCGGTGGTGGACTTGAAGGTCACACTCTGCGACGGGACCTACCACTCCGTCGATTCCTCCGACCTGGCCTTCCAGATCGCGGGCTCCATGGCCCTGAAGAAGGCCGAGGAGGAGGCTCGGGCCATCTTGCTCGAGCCGATCATGCGCGTCGAAGTCGCGGCGCCGGCCGAGTTCACCGGGGCGATCACCAACGATTTAAGCGCGCGGCGCGGGAAGATCGTCGGCATGACGCAGGACGGGGAGATGCAGGTCGTGCAGGGCGAGGTCCCGATGGCGGAGCTCTTCAAGTACGCGACCGACTTGCGCAGCCTGACGCACGGGGCGGGCTTCCACCGGACGGAGTTCTCCCGCTACGAGCCATTGCCGCCGCAGCTCTTCGACAAGGTGGAGAAGCGAAAAAAAGATTAATTGGGAATGACGATCTTGTCGCCCGCGCCCCAGGTCTTGGGCGTCGTGTTGGGGTTGTTGGGCGTGCGATTGGGGTAGAGTTCTTCGATCAGCATGCGCACCGCCTCGCCGAAATAGACCTTGGGATTGGCCTTGCAGTAGTCGTCGAGCCATTGCCGCACAAAGTGGTAGTCCTTCGAGCCGGCGATGTTTTTCGTCTTGGGGTCCAGCGCGTTGAAGGCGCTGAAGAAGCCCTGGACCCAAACGATGTAGACGTTTTTCTTCTCGATGGGCTTTTTCGCGTATTTTTCGCAGAACTCGGCGCCCTCCCCGATGTCCATGGAGGTGTTCTGGGCGAAGCCGGCGGCCGAGCTCAGGGAAAAGAGGGCGGCGGCTAAGAAAAATAGGAGTTTCTTTTTCATGCCGAAGCATTATCTTCCCGGCGGGAATCCTGTCAATTTATGAATGGCCTCCGCTCCTGGAAAGAAGAAAGGCAGTCCGCCTACCTCTACGGCATCCTCGCGCGCCGCGAGCCGCGCCAGGACATTGCGGCGCTTTTCGCCAAGCTCGCCGTCGAGGCGGAAAAACAGGCGGAAATATGGGCCGAAAAGCTCAAGTCCCAAGACAAGCCGCCGCCGCCCTATCGCCCCGACCTCCGCGCCCGCAGCGTGGCCGCCCTGATCGAGCGCTTCGAGCCGCGCCGCCTCAAGCCGGTCCTGGCTGCGATGAAGATCCGCGGCCTCTCCGCTTATTCCAAGGCCCTGCCGGGACACCCGATGCCAACCGACGTCGAGCAGGTCGGCCGTCGCCACCGTGGCCCCGGCGTTACGGGCAACCTGCGCGCCGCCGTCTTCGGGGTCAACGACGGCCTGGTCTCCAACGCCAGCCTGATCATGGGTATCGCGGGCGCCTCCAACGACAAGCTCTTCATCCTGCTCTCAGGGATCGCCGGTCTTTTGGCGGGGGCCTTTTCGATGGGGGCAGGGGAGTTCATCTCGGTGACCTCGCAGCGCGAGATGTTCGAGCACCAGATCGACCTCGAGAAAAAGGAATTGCAGGCCTACCCCGAACAGGAGGCGGAAGAGCTGGCGCTGATCTACCAGGCGAAAGGCCTCACCCAAGCGGAGGCGCGCGACTTGGCGCACAAGATCATCGCCAATCCGGACCGCGCTCTCGACACCCTGGCCCGCGAGGAGTTGGGGCTCAATATCGAGGAGCTCGGCTCGCCTTGGGGCGCGGCGATCTTTTCCTTTCTGTCCTTTTCCGGCGGGGCCCTGATCCCGCTTTTGCCCTTTCTGTTCTCGCGCCATCCGCACGGCCTTTGGGTCTCCGTCGGTCTCACCGCCTGCGCGCTGTTCGGCGTCGGCGCCACCTTAAGTCTCTTCACCGGCCGTCGCGCGGTGTGGAGCGGGCTGCGCATGCTCTTGATCGGCGGCAGCGCCGGCGCGGCCACCTTTCTCATCGGCAAGCTGCTGGGTGTGACCTTGAGCTGAGTTTTTACTCAGCGGCTCGCCGCCGGCCTGCGGGAATGCTCCACCATCGCGCGCAGGAAATAGACCATCAGTGTGACCGCGGTCAGCGGGATGACATAGCCCAGCATCCAGCCGCTAAACAGGGGCAGGCTATCATGCTGCAGGGATTTCAGGATCAGGAAGAGGGTGTAGGCGACGTAGTAGAGCAGGAAGAGAGCGCCTTCCCAGCGGGCGATGCGATGTCCCGTGAAAAAGATGGGCAGGCAGGCGACCGAGGCGCCGATCATGACCGGGATGTCGAAGCCGAGGGTGGCGGGGGAAAGCGGGATGCCGTCCTTGGCGAGGATGCTGGAGAGCCCGAGGATCGCTAGGATATTGTAGATATTGCTGCCCACCACGTTGCCCACTGCGATATCCCGCTGCCCGCGCAGGGCGGCGACGACCGAGGTGATGACTTCGGGCAGGCTGGTCCCGGCCGCGACCAGAGTCAGTCCGATGACCAACTCGCTGACGCCCAGACCCTTCGCGATGACGATGGCGGAGTCCACCAGCCAGTTCGAGCCGAGGACCAGGGCCCCGAGCCCGCCCAACACCAAGGCGATCGAGACAAGCCAAGTCTTGCCGCGTCCTTCCGCAGTCGCCAGATCGGGAGCGGCTTTCGGTGCCTCGTCTTGCCGCTGCTCCCGCCGACTCTCGCGAATGATGAATACGGTGTAGAAAATCACGGCCGCGACAAGCAAGATTCCGTCAAAGCGATTTAAGGCGCCGTCCAAGCCAAGCAATAACAGCATGAGGGAGGCCCCGATCATGATCGGGACGTCGAGCCGGACCACTTGGCGGTGCACGACCAAGGGCACGATCAAGGCGGAGAGACCCAAAATGAGAAAGATGTTGAAGATGTTGCTGCCGACGACGTTGCCGACGGCGATGTCCAGCTTGTTCTCGTAGACTGCGATCAGGTTGGTCGCCAGCTCGGGCGAGCTGGTCCCGTAGGCGACGACGGTCAGGCCCGCCACCAAGGGCGAAATTTTCATCAAGGCGGCCAGGCGGGAGGCCCCCTTCACCAGGAGCTCCCCGCCCAAGATCAGGAAGGCCAGGCCGAGGGCGAAAAATAGTCCGGTTTCCATCTTATTCCCTCAGGTTGTCCCATCCGAAAACCGGCTGGGCGCGACGCGGGACATCCTTGCGCTTCTCGACGTGGCGCCGGATCGCGTGCCCCAGACGCTCGACGGCCAGGTCGATCGCCGCGTAGAGGTCGGTCCCGGTCTCTTCCACGAAGAGGGACGAGGAGCCGCGCAGCTTGGCCTCGATTTTACAGCATTTGTCCTGGCCCCCTCGGGGTCCGTTGGGGTCGCTCAGTCTCAGGGTCAGGGACAGGATCCGGTCCTCGAAGCGTCCCAGGGCGAAGTGGATACGGCGCCTGGCGTGCTCGCGAATGGCGGGGCTGATCAGCTTTTTGACTCCGCGGATGTCGGTTTTCATAGGTTCTCCTTTGTTTTGGATTCAACGGGGTCAGTGTGCCCAGACCGAAAATATAAAAAAATTAAATAATTTATCGTTAACAGTTCTAAAATATTTAAGTATTATTTTTTCATGGAATGGCTCAACTACCATCATCTGCTCTATTTCTACACCGTCGCCAAGGAGGGCGGCCTGGCGCCGGCCGCGGCAAAACTCTCCTTGTCGCAGCCCGCGATCAGCGCCCAGATCCGCAGCCTCGAGGGCAACCTGGGGGAGAAGCTCTTCGTCCGGGAGGGGAGGCGCCTGACGCTGACCGACGTCGGGAGAAGCGTCTATCGTTACGCCGAGGAAATCTTCGCCTTGGGACGGGACTTGGTCGATTCCGTGAGGGGCCGTCCGACGGGCCGGCCCGTCGAACTCGTCGTCGGGGTGGCCGACGTCGTGCCCAAGGCGGTCGCCTACCGCCTGCTCGAGCCGGTTTTCGCCATGCCCGAGAAGATCCATCTGGTCTGCCGCGAGGACCGTCCCGAGCGGCTCTTGACCGAGCTGGCCCTGCATCAATTGGACCTTGTGATCTCCGACGCGCCGGTCAGTCCTTGGACGAAGCTGCGCGCCTTCAACCATCCGCTGGGCGCCTCGGATACCGCGGTGTTCGGCGCGCCCACCTTGGCTCGAAAGTTCGCCCGCGGCTTTCCCCGCTCGCTGGAGGGCGCGCCCTTCCTGATGCCGGCGGCGCACACGGCGCTGCGGCGCTCCCTCGACGACTGGTTCGAGGCCCGGGGGATCCGTCCCGAGATCGTCGGCGAGTTCGAGGACAGCGCCTTGCTCAAGTCCTTCGGACTGGCCGGCAAGGGGCTCTTCGCCGCGCCCGTCGCGGTGGCGGCGGAGATCTCCCGGCAATACGGGGTTCGGGCGCTGGGCAAGCTAAAGGGGCTCCGCGAGGAATTTTTCGCCATCTCCATCCAAAAGCGGCTGCAAAATCCGGCCCTTCTCGAGCTGACCCGGGTCGCGCGCAAAAAACTGTTCTAAGAAGGCCGCGAATGCATTAGGCCTGAGTGAGCCCATGCCCCGATTCACCGGCCAAACCGTCTTTCTCACCGGCGCCTCCTCCGGGATCGGCGCCGCCCTGGCGCGGGAGTTCGCCCGCGAGGGCGCGGCCCTGGTGTTGACCGCGCGGCGCCTCGACCGCCTCGAGACCCTGGCGGCGGAGCTTCAGGCCTCCGGCGCCCGCGCCCTGGCCTCGGCCTGCGACGTCACCCGCGACGGCGACCTGGAGGCGGCGATGGCGAAGGCGCGGGAGGCCTTCGGCCGCATCGACGTGGTCGTCGCCAACTCCGGCTTCGGAGTGGTGGGGCGCTTCGAGAAGCTCGCCTTGGAAGACTTTCGCCGACAGTTCGAGACCAACGTCTTCGGCCTGTTGCGCACGGTGCGGGCCGGGCTGGAGGACCTGAAGAAATCCCGCGGGCGCCTGGTCCTGATGGGCAGCGTCAGCGGCCATCTCAGCGCCCCCGAGGCCTCGCCCTATTCGATGAGCAAGTTCGCGGTGCGCGCGCTGGCCGAGGCGCTTTACGCCGAGCTGGCGCCCCAGGGGATCTCGGTCACGCTGATCAGCCCGGGCTTCGTGGCGACCGAGATCCGGCACGTGGACAACCAGGGCCTGTATCGGGCGGAGGCGAAGGATCCCGTGCCGGCTTGGCTGCAGATGCCGGCGGAAAAGGCGGCGCGGCAGATCGTGCGCGCGGTCGCGCGGCGGCGGCGGGAGAAGATCGTCACCTGGCACGGCAAGGCCTTCGTCCTGATCGGCCGTCTCTGTCCCGGCCTGATTCCGCGCCTGTTTCGCCGGCTCTCCCGAAAGGTGCGACGTGGCCGCTAGCCGGGTCCAAAAATTTGCGCGCTTGTCTTGCGGCCTGATCGCCGCCCTGACCTTCACGCGGATGCTGCGCGCCGAGACCGCTCCCGCGCCGACGCCCGTCGCGGAGAGCGCCCCGCAAGCGGCGGCCCTGCCCGAGCCCCCCATCGAGGTCTTTCCCTTCGCGATCCCCTATTACGTGCTGAAGGGCGTCACCTATCCGATCTACAAGCTCGGGCACCTCATCGAGAAGAACAAGTATTCGCGCCGCTCGGTCGGATTTTTGACCAACGAGAACCGCAGCTTCTCGGTCTACCCCATCCTGACGGTCGGCGACGGGCGGAAGTTCGGCGGCGGCTTGGGCCTGGCCCACATCGACCTCTTTCGCCGCGACTATCACCTGAAGACGCACTTCATCCTCTATCAGGACCTCGACCAGCGCGCCGTGTTTTCGCTGGGCAACGAGAAGGCCTTCCAAGCCCTCGGCAGGGATTTCTCCTTCGAGTTCGCCTCGACCTGGTACAAGGACGGCGACGAGGACTTCTTCGGTATCGGTCCCGACACCGACGAGTCGGCCAAGAGCGAGTTCGGCCTGAGGCGCTTTACGGTGGGGACGCGTTTCGGCTTCGAGCTGATCCCGAACTTAAGCTTCTCGCCCCGGATCTTCTTCGACACGGCACTCGCCAACAACGGGCATGCCGGCCTCTCCGATCCGGTGGAGGCGAATTTCCCGCCGGCCGAGCTTCCCGGCTTCGGCCGCAACATCTCTTATCTCGACTATGGGTTTCGCCTGGCCCACGACACGCGGGATCCCGACGTCAGCCCCCACCGTGGCGGCCTGCGCGAGCTCGTCTTCCACCGCTTCATGGGGATAGGCCAGAAGGGCTTCGACTACTTCCAGTGGGACGTCGACGTGGAGCAGTATTTCACCCTGGGCCATCCGCGGCTCGTGCTCTGGTTGCACAACGGGTGGACCTTTCAAAACACCTCGGGGGGCAGCCAGATCCCGTTCTACCGCCTGGCGGTGCTGGACGTGAACTCGCCGCTGCGCGGCTTCGACAAGGGGCGTTTCCGCGACCGGGGCAGCGTGGTCTTCAATGTGGAGTTCCGCTATCCGATCTGGGACATCGTCGACGGCACGGTCTTTTTCGATACCGGCCGCGTCTTCGGCGGCATTTCCAATTTCGCCTTCAAGGACTTCAAGTTCACCGGCGGCGGCGGGATCCGGGTGACGGTGAACAAATACTACCTCTTCCGCCTCGAGGCCGCGACGGGAGGGGAGGGTTTGAACGTGATTTTCCGGGCGGTGCAGAATATTTGAGGCGTGACGCGCCGGATCATGGCGCTAGCAACCATTTTCAGGGCCCGACGATAAAGAAAACACTCACGAAGGGGTGGGTGCTTCCTTAATAGGAGGAGCCATGACCCCACCCAATTCCAAAGCCAATCCCGCTCCCGTCGATCCTTTGCAACTCTCCCTGGGGCTGTTTCCGCCTGCGCCCCCTCTGGTGCAAAAGGAGTCGCCCTCGCCCGTCCGGGGCAGGGTGGAGATGAGGGCCGACGGCTCCACTTCGGTGATGGTGGAATTCGATCTTTCCCTTCTGTTGGGCGGCGGCGCAGCCTCCCGAGCCGCGCGAGGCCTGGCGAAGGGCGCCGCCCGCCACGCCGCCTCCAAAGCGGCTTCCGGCCTTGCCCAAGGGGCTTCGGCCGCTCCCTCCGCCGCACCCGGCACCCCTACGACTACCCTCAAGGGTCTCATGGATCGCTTCAGCGACGGGATCGCCCGAGGGCTCGAGACCTTGTTCGGCCCGCCGCCGGCTTGGCTGGTCGACCTGTTCGACGTCTTCTAAAAGAAGCGTAGCGAGACCCATCGAGATCCGAACGTTGCGAATCTTCCTAACGACATGCCGCGTCATTTCCAACTTTACTTCCGGGGCGTGAAATCGTAGTCCTATGCCGCTATGATGGGATCTCGAGGATCCTGAATTCCGGATTGGAGGCTTCTTGGTACGCACCCTGGCTCGCGCGGCGGACGAAAAAGTTCAGTGGGTTAGATCTCTTCCCTTTATCCTCGCTCATTTGATGCCCTTGGCCGCGATCTGGACCGGAGTCCGGCCGCGCGACCTCGTGATCTGCGCGGTCCTGCTTTTCGGGCGGATGTTCTTCATCACGGCGGGCTACCATCGCTATTTCGCCCATCGCAGCTACAAGCTGGGCCGCGTCATGCAATTTATCATGGCCTTCGGAGCGATGACCTCCTCGCAGAAGGGCGTGCTGTGGTGGTCGGGCTATCACCGGCACCACCACCGTTACTCCGACCTGCAAGAGGACATCCATTCTCCTAAAAAAGGTTTTTGGTGGAGCCATGTCGGCTGGATCATGTGTTCGAAGTACCACAAGCCCGACTACTCGCTCATCCCCGACTTCGCGAAATACCCCGAGCTGCGCTTCTTGGATCGTTTTTGGGCCTTGCCGCCGGTGATCCTGGCCGTGTCGGTGTTGCTGCTGTGGGGTTGGAGCGCCCTGTGGATCGGCTTCTTCCTCTCGACGGTCCTGCTTTGGCACAGCACCTTCTTCATCAATTCGCTGGCGCATGTCTTCGGGCGCCGCCGCTACGTGACCACCGATACCTCGCGCAACTCCCTGCTGCTGGCGCTGCTCACGCTGGGCGAGGGCTGGCACAACAACCACCATCATTTTCAGGCCTCGGTCAACCAAGGCTTCTTCTGGTGGGAGATCGACGTGACCTATTATATTTTGAAGGGCCTGGAGTTCCTCGGTCTTGCCCACGACCTGCGCAAGCCGCCGGCCGCGGCCCTGAAGCGCAACCTGATCCGCGACGGCCATCTCGACATCGGCATGTTGAGGGACCTGCCCGCCAAGGCCTTGGACGCCATCGCCCAGACCGCGCAGCACACCAAAGATCGCATCGTCGAGGCGACACAGCAGGTGGCGGGGAGCATCGCCACGACGGCGCAGCAGACCAAGGATCGCCTGGTCGAAGCCACGCAGGAGGCGGCCGAGAGCCTCGCCGGCGCGGGCCGTCCGGGGATCGACCCCGTCGCGCGCTGAGCGCGGGTCTATTCCTCTCCCCGATTTAGCAGCCCGTCTCCATTTCCTCATCTAGGACATTTTTCCGTACAGGCGCGTTTTTCCGCGCTTGGATTTTTTAAGCAACAATCCCTCCGCCGCTCCGAAAGCTTGGCAAAGCCATCTTTTATATAACGGGTTCTTCAGAGGGCGGGGCACATGTTCACGATATCCGGCGACACGCGGACGAGCACGGTCACGCGCGCGCCATCACATCGATCCATTTTACATCCATCGAGTTCAGAGGCGGGCGAGCCCGCGGCGCAAGAGCGGCGCGAATGGCTGGCGGTGCTGCACGCCGATCCGGCCTGGTCCCGGAAATTCGCGCAAAGCCGCGAGTGGCTCGCCTTGGGCGAGGAAAGGGACCCGGCGTTCTTCGACGCGGCCTTGCTGCAATTCGCGCGGCGCCTCGAGTCGGAGGGGCGCGGAGACATCGCCGCGGCCTTGTACGGTGCGGTGGCGGAATTCGCCCACGCTTCGGAATATGCGCCGCGGGCCCGGAGTCGCCTCGAGGTCTTGCGCGGCGGCTCGGCCTTCGGCGACCGTGCCGAGATCCTGCTGCGGCGTTTCGGCGAGGAGACCCTCGATCCCGCGGTCTTGGCGGGGTTCTTCGCCGGCGGCCTGGCCTATCGCCTGGGCCGCGCCTGGGGCCTGGGGCGCCTCGTGGCGAGCCCGGCCTCGTCGCTCCTGAGTCATGCCTTCCTGAGGCGCTCCGCGGCCGCGACGATCGGATTTAGTTTCGAGGTGCCCGCCTTCGTCTTGGCCGCGCGGGGCGCCTCCGCGCTGTTGGGAAGGCCCGGGGCCTTGGACGGATCCGGCTTGGGCCGGGAGCTCGCCTCGGCCGCTGCGGTCTTGGGGCCGATGAAGCTGGTCGCGGCGGGCGGAACGGCGCTGGCCGGCCGCGCCTTCGGAAGCTCTCATGCGATGCGCAGCGCCTTCGTCGGGGCCTCGGCCTTGGGCGGGATCTTTCTCGGCCATCGCTTCGAGCAGGCCTTGGGACTCAAGCCCGGACAGGCGGCCGCCTTGACGCTTTTGGATTCCCTGGTGCTCTTGCTGCAGGCCCGCGTCGGCGGCGGGCTGCTGGAGGCGACGGTCCTCGGCCGTCTGCGCCCTTGGGAGCTGGGCTGGGAGAGGCGCTTGAGCCTTCCGCAAAGTCCGACGCCGCCCGTCCCCGGACCGAGGCCTTTGGAATTCGCCGAGGCGCGCGCCTACGCGGGCCCGGGCGTCCCTTCGCCCTCGGCGGCGAAGGTCGATCCCGCTCCCGCCAAGGGCTTCGGCGTTTCGCTGATGAGCTCGACGCGCGACGGGGGCTTCACGCCGAGGCTCGTCGCCTTCGAGCGCGGCGCCCTGGCCTGGGGCGGAAGCGGGGCCCTGCAGTGGCTCTTGGAGCTGCGCCGCCATTATGAGAGCAAGGCCGGCCCCGGTAAATCGGAGGCCCTCGAGCTGTGGTGGATCCCCGAGAGTCCGGTGGATACCGTCCTGCTCAACGACTTCGGCATGCGCTATCGCCGGGAGCAGGGGCTCTTGGAGCGCGTCAACGTCGCCTCGCGGCCCGCGGTGCGCGCCTTTTGGCCGGTGTTGCGCAAGGGCGAGGCCTTCGTCCACACCGCGGATCTTTCCAGCGACATCGGCAGGGTCTTGAACAAATGGACGGAACGGGAGGACCCCGGCCTGCGCGCCCTGCTCAACGCCCAGTGGTTGGGCCTGCAATTCGACAATCTCTGCCGCAACAAGCCCGGCTTCGTGGAAAGGGTGCGCGAGGGCGGGAAGGAATTTTTGATCTTCGAAAAGGGCAGGCGGCAACTATTGCCGCCGAACCTGTCCCTCTTCGCCAGCCCCACCGATCCGCGCAGCCTGGAGACGCGGGCCGCAGTGTCCCATTTTCAAAATCAATATTGGGAACGAACCCCCGCCGAGGCCGCGCTGATCTTCGGCGAAAGGCTGGGCGAGGACTTGCCGCGCGGCACGGTCATCACCCAATACCTCGATCCGCGCGCCCTGATGCTGCCCAACTGGGCGGGACCGCGCGGTCTGGGCGCGGGCACCCGATTTTTTTTCATCCAGGGGCTGCGCTCTTGGGTGGCGGAGGTTTCCGGCTCGCAGCTTCGGGACGTGACCGCCGAGGAGTCTCCCGCGCGCCTGGCTTTGCTGCGCGAGTGGACGAATCCAAAGCCGGAGGCGAAGCCTGCGGAGAGCGAGGCGACGCCCGCGCCGGAGCGAAGCGCCTCCGCCAGGGTGGAGCCGGCGGGGGAGGCGACGGGAGAGGCGCCCGGGACGAGACGCTATCCGACGGAGAATTATCCCGAGGCGGTGTTCGGCGCGAGCACGGTTCCCTATCCCGAGCTCTACCCGAAGCCGATCGAGCCCGAGGTCTCCCTGCCGATGACCACGCGGCATCGCGCGGCGACGCCGCAGCCCGTGGGAACCGGCCCGACGGACAAACTGCCGGAGGCCGACGCGGCGCCGACGGCGCCCTTCGCCGAGCCGCGGCGTGCGGCGACGCCGCGGGTCTTTCCGCTTCCGGCGCCGGAGCCGAGCGCCAAGGCCGCGAGGTCCAGCGTCCCCGTCTTTGAAAAAGATCCCATTGGAAAAGACCCCACGCTGGAGCTCACGCCGGAATTGAGCCAACAGATGTTGGGAAAGAAGCCCTTGCCCTTCGACGACACCGTCGAGATGAGCCCCGTCCAGATCGCGGAGGCGCGTCGGGGCGCGATAGGGAAGGGTTGGACGTCGGGACCGCGCCGATTGCTCTCTGATTTGAAACGAGACCTCGCCCAGGTCTGGAGGCGGCGCGCCTGGGTCTGGGCGGAGCTTCGGGTCCGCGTCTACAGTTTCCTCGGCCGGACCCCGCCGCCCGCTCTGCTCGAGCAGGTGCGAAGCTATCGGGAATCCTTTAGAAAATAGCCTATTACCTTTCCATTGACAGGCGGGCCTTGGGTCTATATCTACGCCCGAGCTTTAGGGAGTCACCCTCCCTGGCTGGCCAGGTAGCTCAGTCGGTAGAGCAGAGGACTGAAAATCCTTGTGTCGGCGGTTCGATTCCGTCCCTGGCCACAGCTGCTGCAAGCCCATTTACTAATGATCGTTAGTAAATGGGTTTTTTTCTGAACAATCGCATCAAATACTCCCTCCTTTTAACAGCCTCTCCTTTGGTCCCCGTTCAAGTCGGGGGACATTTCTTTAGAGCTTGACTCAAAAAATCGAAGCGGATAAGTAATCAACTAATGAAAGTAATTTTCAATAACAATATTCCAGGAATCATAGATTGTTATAAAATCCGAGTTACTTAAATATTCATCGGTATCGCATCATTTTGGACGGGCCGAATACTTGAAAATATATTTCATAATAATAACCGAATAAGGATTCGGCACCCGCCATGTTCCGCGAAAAAGTCGTTTTTTTTCTGACCGCAACCTTGTTTTTGACCTCGACATCGAAGGGTCCCGAAGTCATGGCCCAAGAAATCAATCAAGAAACCGAGTTCATCCTTCCGGAAATCACCGTGGACGCCGTTCAGGACCGCTCCCGCATCAACACCCTCGACCCAAGCTCCGTCGTGCCCAAGACCACGATCACCGAAAAAGAAATCCAAGAGCTGGACGCCAAGACGGCGGCCGATGCCGTCATCTTGAGTCCCGGAGTGACCCCCGTCGGGCCGGGAGACAACGGGGATCGATTCGAAAACGTCCAGATCCGAGGTTTCGATCCCAACTACACATTGACCTTGATCAACGGGCAGCGCGTGACGTCTCAATCGGTGGACGGCAAGTTCGACCTCTCCACGATCAACGCCGATGAAATCGAAAAGATCGAGATCATCCGTGGACCGCAAGCCTTGCTCTACGGCTCCGACGCCATCGGCGGGGTGGTCAATATCGTGATGAAAATTCCGAAAGACCGCTTGGGCGCGGGAGTGTCCGCGGGTTACGGCCAGTTGAACACCTTCCGTTCCCGCACCTTCGTGGAGGGGCCCCTTTCAAAAAAATTTCGAGCAAGGCTGGACGGACGTTACGACTTCTCCGACGGCTTCACCGACAGCTTCGATTTGGATCGCGATCTTCGGCAGCAAACCCTGAAGGCCGACGCCAAACCGCAGCGTACCGGCGAGGCGAGGGCCGATTTTCACCTCGACATCGGCGAAAAAGCGACGGGCCGTTTTTCGGCGCGTTACCTTAACCGCAACCTATCCATCGAAAAGCGTTTCAGTAAGTTCGTGGAAGAGGGGGTCGAGGGCGGGAGCGACAGAAAACAAGACATCAGCGGGACCGCCGTGCTCGAAAGGCATGGGTTGTGGGGAGGTCGGGGCGAACTGAGCTTAAACAGTTACACCTCCTTTTTTGACAAAAAGCGCGGCAAAGATTTCGTGCGTCGGGATGCCGGGCGGTTCATCTTTCGCGAGGAATCGTCCCAGCGGGAAGACGTGTTCGATACCCTGCTTTCCGGTAGGTTGCTGTACGAACGGCCCTTGGGCAAGCACAACCGGCTCACCGCGTGGACGGAAACCCGTTGGCAAAAACGGAGCTCCGAAGTTCGGGGTCAGACCCAGCGGTTCGACGAGGAGGATCGTGTTATCGCCGACAATACCTCGGACAAAGCTGAAAAAATCTACAGCAAGCAGGAGATTTTTCTGGTCGGCGGCGTCCAGGACGAGATCAGCTTCAAGCGTCACGGTGCGACGGCCGGAGTGCGGGTGGAAAAGGCGCGCAGTTGGCCATTGGCCGTCACCCCCGCCGCGGGCCTCCGGTTCGGCGTGACGCCCGACATGGATATCCGGGCCAACGCGGGATTCGGGTATAAGTTTCCCACCCTTGAAGAACTCACCCGTTCCCCCGTCCCCGAGCTGGACATCGACGGCACCCGCTTCGTCGCCGGAAACCCCGATCTCAAGCCGGAGCGTTCCAGGCAATACGAGATCGTCTTCGACCAGCGCCTCTCCGATGTCGTCGGTTATTCGGTGACGGGATTTTTCAACCAATTCTATGACAAGATCGAGACCGGGATCGTCGACGACTTTTTGGGGACGGATCTTCCCTTGGAGACCAAGGTCAATATCGGACGCGCCTATACCGCGGGTTCGGAGATCGACATCAAATTCAGCCCGTTGAAAAATTTCGGCGGGCGCGTCAATTATTCCTATCTTTGGACCCGTAACTTGGATACGGGGGCCCCGCTCAACGAGGCTCCGACCCATCGGGTGAACCTGCTTTTGAACACCCGAATTCCCAAGGTCGACGTCCACGTGGACCTCTCCTTCAGCTATATCTCGAGTCGGAAGCGGATCGATGCCCTGTCGGGGGTGGAAAAGGCCGATTCGCCCATGGCGCCGCTTTACCTGGCGCGGCTTCATTTATCGAAAGAATGGGGCAAGGGGTTCTCCACGGATCTATCGGTCGAAAATCTTTTCAACGTCAAATGGGATCGCGACAATGACGGCGATACGGATATGCCCGGTATTGGCGTGTTTACCACCGTTTCATGGAAAAACCCGTTAAGGAAAAAAATCGAAGCCGAGAGCCGTCCGGCGGAGAGCGAAATTCATTAGGGAGACAAATAATGAAAGCATTCATTACGACATTCATTGCCGCATTGGCGGCCTTATCCGCAGGACTTCCCGACGCCCAAGCCGACATCGTGATTCAAAGGGAATTCGATCCGGCGAAAAACGGCGCATGGAGCGTCATCGATCTGGGCACCTCCCAGGACAACCAAAACGCGGTGGATCCAAAAAAATTGGCCGTGGGACCCGATGGGACGGTGTACTTGGCCGTCAAGGCCCCGCTGGATGGGCCTCCCCTGGAAGGTCGAATCCTCAAGATTCAAGGCGACAGCGCCGTCTCCAATGCGGGCAGCGGCCTCGAGGCGGGCGACGTGGGGGCCCTGTTCGCCGACGACGGCGGTCTTTATGCGGCGACGAAGGGGACGGCCGCCGATAAAACTTCGAATCTCTATCGCCTGAACGGCGGGGTTTGGACCAAGCTCGCCGCCGCGGGCCTCGAGTCGGACATCCTGTCGCTGGCCGCCCTGGACGGAGTCCTTTACGCCGGCACCAATAACGACGGCGTCTATCGATTGTCCGGAAATCAGCTCGTCCGCGTCGGGGCGACGACCACCGTCTTGCCCGAGGGATATTCTTGGGAATTGGTGGGCGATTATGCCGCCGAACTGGAAAAGCTCGCCGCGACCTCGTTGAGCGATATCTTCACCATCGGTAAAGATCACCGCGTTCGTCGCTACGACGGGCTGGCCTGGGAGGATTTGGGAAATCTGTCCGAAACGACTTACGACGCCGAAGGCGTTCCCTTGACGACGCCCTTGCGCGAGTTGAAGAGCATCGCGCTGTTCAACGGCGCCGCATACGTCGGCACCAAGGGCCGTACAGGATCGACCGAGGGTGCCGACAAGGGCGCCGTCTGGCGATGGAACGGCGCTTCCTGGGACCGGCTGGGCGCCACCGCCATGAACAAGGAGGTAAAATCCCTTATCCCCTTTTCGGAAAACGATATCCTCGCCGGCACCAACGAGGGGGGCGTCTTCCAATGGGACGGCGGCACTTGGACCGCCAGGAACACGGGCCTCCCCCCCACCGACGGCAAAATCAACGCCGATACCCTGACCTTGGGGTCGGACGGAAATCTCTACGTCGCTTTGAAGAACAAGCTTTATCGTTCCGTCGACCACGCGGCGAATTGGACGGAAGTCGGCTTCTTTCCGTTCGGGGAAGAAATCCGGTCGATCGGCACGGACGCCTCCGGCAACGTCTTCGTGGGCGTCAAGTTGGGGGCCGGCACCGGTATGGTTTTCCGTCTGGTGGGAGACGCTTTCGTCGCCGTTGGAGAAGAGTTTGGCAAGGAAGTCCGGAGCCTGCTGGTGCTCTCGACCACCGAAACTTACGCCTCGCTCGGAGGGGGCGGTGGATCCTTCCGATGGGACGGCGTCGCCTGGGAGAGCATCCTGGGCGACATCACGGGAAACGCCGCCGACTTCAAGCAGCTGCTGCTTTTGGGGACCGACTACCTCGCCGCTACCAAGAACGGCGTGCAGCAGGGACTATTCACCAACGACGTAACGACCATCGGTTCTCCCTTGCTGCAAAAGGAGACGAACGGACTTTGGGTGCATGACGGCGCTCTTTTCGCCGGTCTAAAGCTGGGAGGGGTATTCCGTTTGCAGGACGACCCTTCCACCGACGACGGCAGGGGATTCGTCAAGGCGGACCTCGGATTGCCCGAAGTCGAGCTCAGCGGCTTCCGACAACTGGGCGACGAGATCGTCGCCCTCGGCATGGGTAGTCTTCTGTATTCGGCCACCCAAGGCGGCGCCGCCGAAGGCGTCGACTTCGACCCCTTGGGGAGCAATCCGGGACAGGCGGTCCTCGACGGCGACGGAAATTTGATTTTCACGGGTGAGACGGCATTTAGCTCGGTGCTGCGCTACGGAGACCTTTTGTTCGCCGGGACCGCCGACGGGCTCTTCCATTCTTCCGACGAAGGCGTCACCTGGGAGTTGTTCAACGGTCCGGCCGAGGTTCGGGACATGCTTCTGCTCGGCTCGAAGCTTTACGTCGCCGTGCGTGGCGAGCTGACGCCCGACCCGGTGGGGGCGCCGACCGTCAAGGTGAAAACGGCTTCGGTCTTCATCCTGGACCTGAACGAGGCGACCTTGGGAGAGGGTTCGGATCCCGCCGGCGGAGGCTGTAGCCTTGCGAGGGGCACCCCGCGTTCGGGTGACTTGGCTGTCCAGGCCCTACTTGTCCTATTCGTGTTGGGAGCCGCCTTGTTGCCCAAATGTTTTCTGAAAAGGAGGGAGTCATGAGCAAGGGTTTGACGCTGCTGAAGGGCAGCCGCAAGATACACACCTGGGTGGGCATTGCCTTGGGGCTTTTCGTCGCCTTCGAGGCGGTCACCGCCCTCTATCTCTTGAACAAGAAATACTTCCCCGGCCTCGAGGCCGCGGCGGTGCCTTGGGAGGCGAGCGGTTACGATAAATCGGAGCCTTCGCCGGTCCGGACCGTCGTGACCGATCCCACAGCCCCACAGCGAAAATTGCTCGGCACCAAATACGGCATCGTCGAATCGGTCGCCGCGGCGGAAGCGGCTCCCGTGGACCGATGGCTCCCGGGCGAGACCGCCGGCCAGGACGTCAAATCCCTGCTTTTCCACGACGGGCGTCTCTTCGTCGGTCTCGGCAAAGGCATGGGACTTTTGTCCTGCTCGACGGACGCGCAAAGCTGTAAGCTCGTCGGAGCCTTTCGCGACATCCATGGCTTGAGCGTGCTGCCCGGCGGCGATTTGTTGGTTGCCGCCGAAAAAGAAGGGGCCTACGCCTTCAAGCCCGCCTCAGGAGAAAAGGTCCGGCTCGCGGAGGCCGCTCTCCAGAAGCCGCTTTACGTCCAGCCCCTGACCTGGGGAAAGCTGCTGGAGGATCTCCATACCGGCGAGATCTTCGGCGGTCGCTTCATGATCTTTTGGGACCTGCTTTCCTACGCGCTCATCGCTTACGTGATCACCGGCTTTTATATTTGGCTGAAACCGATCCTCATCCGGCGTTCCCGCCAAAAGGCGCAGCCGGGGGCTGCGGCGGGCGCCGCGGCGGCCAAGGCCGGATAAGAAACAGGGAATCGAAATCATGCTGATCCTCCGGGCGATTTTGATCTCCTCCATCATCCACTTGGCCTTTTTCCCCTTGGCATCGTGGTGGAACGGGGACGAGCCGGCGGAAAATCAGGTGTCGTCGGTCGAGAGGCGCGATCTGGAATTGAGCGTCTTACTTGTCTCCGGCGTCGCCGAGCCTTCCAGCCTGCCGGCCCCGGCACCGCGAAAAGTCCAGCGGCCTCGGGAACAGGAAGAAGGGATCGCGAAGCCGAAGAAGGAGGTCCGGCACGAAAGCAGCGAAACGGTTGCCGCCCCGACCGGCGTGCAAGAAACCCCTCAGACGGCGAATCGGCAGCCGGAAGGGATCAGCGGAGCCGCTCCTTCCCAAGGAGCGGTCTCCTACGAGGAATATCTTCGGCAGGTTCAGCGGAAAATCGCGCGGCGTCGGAGCTATCCGTCTCTTGCGCGACAGCGGGGTATCGAGGGTCGGGTGACGGCTCTGCTGGTGATCGACGGCGCGGGGAGGCTGGTAAGCGTCGATATCCTGAAGTCGGACCATGACTTGCTCTCCGACGGGGCCCTCGCCACCATTCGCAACGCCAGCCCCTTCCCGGCGCCGCCGACACATTTGGCGAGCTCTAATTTGAAGGTCTCCGTTCCCATCACCTATCGCATTTCGGAAATGGACAGTTGAGCCATGGAAAACGTCATTCATTTTTTTCAAGTGAGCGGTTGGACGATGTGGGGGATTGCGGCTTGTTCCGTGCTGGCCCTGGCCGTTTTTGTCGAGAAGGTTTGGTCTTTGCGACGAGGAAGCGTCATTCCGCGGGGCCTGCCGGAGCGGATCGAGCGCATGGTCCGGGAAAATCGAATTCCCGAGGCGATAAGCCTTTGCAGGGAAGACGACGCTTCGCTCAACCGCGTCATCGAAGCGGGCCTGGAAAACGCGGGCAAAAGCCGCGAGCAAATCAAGGAAATTGTTCTGGAGGTGGGGGAGCGGGAGATCAACGAGCTGGAAAAATACATGAACATCCTGAACACCGCGATATACGTCGCTCCAATGCTCGGCTTTTTGGGGACGGTGCTCGGCATGTCCCAGCTGTTTTCCAGCGTGGCGGCGGCGGGCGAAGTGACCAACGTCGGGATGATTGCGGGCGGCATCTATAAGGCGTTGTATACGACCATCGCCGGCATCACCGTCTCGATTCCCGCCACCATTTTTTACCGCTATTTGACCTCAAAAACGGACCGCCTCGTTTTGGAGATGGAAAAGATCTCCCTTAAAATCGTGGACTTGATCAAAGGGGCCTAGTCATGGGGTTTCGCAGGCGAAAACGGCAGGAGGAAGGGATCAACATGACCCCGTTGCTCGACGTGATGTTCATTCTATTGATATTCATCGTCGTCTCCGCCCAGTACACGAACATCCAAGCCATGAAGGTTCGTTTTCCCAAGGCGGAGACCGGCAAGAGCGTGGAAAAAATCGACAAAGTGATCATCGGTGTGACGAAACAAGAAGAGATCCTGCTCGACGGACGGCTCGTCGACGCGAGGGCCCTGGAGGCCGCGCTCGATCCGCTGGGAAAGAAAATCCCTCCCCCGGCGGTCTTCATTCAGGCCGACGAAGGCGCCACGACGGGAAAGCTCGTCACCGTCATGGATGTGGCCTCCAAGGCTGGCCTAAGCCAAATCTCCATCCAAACAAAAAAATAAGGGTGCCGGCGTCTGTAAGGCCTACCGCTGTGCTCCAAAAGATGATTTGGGGAAAGGTTCAATTCTCCTAGGCGGTGGAATTCAATTCCATTCCCGGCCACAATTTTCCTTCTCACAAATATAATTTGCAATTCCCCAAGGGGCCCCGGATAATTTTGTCCTGACCCTGCGATATTTGGCCGATCTATCATCCCTTGCTTCAGGGGGCTCCGTGAAAAACGCCATTGTTATCCTGGTCTTCTGGGTAGTCTTCCTTGTCGTCATTCCGCTCCAAGCCCAATCCGATGCCTGGCCCCGCAAGTACCAGGGAAAGAACGGACAATTGGTCGTCTATCCGCCGCAGGTGGATAGTTGGAAGGATCAATCCGTCTTGGAGGCGAGCCTCGCCGCGGCGGTGACGCCCCAGGGAAGCAAGACAGCAACCTTGGGCACCTTCAAGATCACCGGCCATACCGAGGTGGACAAAGAGACGCGTCAGGTTCGTATTCAAAACATCCAGTTGGCCGAGGTGAATTTTCCCGCCCTGGACCCCCAGCGGGTTCCGGACCTCACCAAGGCGCTTCAAAGCATCCTGCCGCAAAATGACCTCGTGATTTCCCTGGATCGAATCCTGACGAGCCTGCATCAGTCGCAGGCCTTGGACAAGACGGTGCAGGTCAAGGACGACCCGCCGCCGATTTATTTCAGTACTACGCCCGCCCTCCTGGTTCAGATCGACGGGCAGCCGGTTTGGAGCCCGATCGCGGGGACCCAACTCAAGTACGCGGTCAATACCAACTGGGACCTCTTTCAAGACGCTGGCGGCCTCCTCTTCCTCCGCAATGAAAATACTTGGCTCAAGGCCCCGCAACTGTATGGGCCCTGGGAGGCGGCCGGGGCCTTGCCCGCGGATTTTCAGAATCTCCCGAAGAACGACGCCAACTGGAAAGACGTCCTCGCCAGCCTTCCGGGAAAGGCCCTTGCCCCCGGTCAGGTGCCGACGGTGTTCGTGAGCCCGGTGCCCGCGGAGATGATCGTGACGGAGGGGACGCCGAAGCTGGCGCCGATCCCGGGAACCCACCTTTCCTACGTCTCCAACACGGGCAGCGACCTGTTTGTCTACGCGGGAGATCGAAACTATTATTACGCGGTCTCCGGGCGCTGGTTCAAAAGCCCCGGGGGGCCGGGCTCGACCTGGAGCTTCGCCTCGAACAGCTTGCCGG
>SZOV01000040.1 GCA_030263375.1 Deltaproteobacteria bacterium PRO3 | reverse complement strand
GACTAGCAAGACGGTATCTCAGGCCGGGGGCCAGGCCTCCGCCGAAAAGCCGATATTATATAGGCCTTAAGGTGATCGGCTTTTCAGAGGGTCCCGCTTGGGGACATATCGCCCCGGGCTAGGGGCTCTTGCAGGGAGGAAGAGGGGAAGTTTTGAACACGCCTTATTAAAAGTCGTCTGATTGCTTATCTGGGATATACGGTGGTTCCAAAGATCGGATGGCTATCGATTTGAAACCGTCGATCCATGAATGTCTGTCTTCCTGGCCGTTTAGTGAGATGCGGAGAGCTTTGAAAAGCCCCCATTAGATAAAGGGCCTTCCTTTTTCGATTTTCTCACTACTCGGAGGTGGAGGGCTGGAATCTTTTCCCTTTCCCTTTTCTTAGGAACTCGGAGGTTGGAGGGAGGGGAGTGGGATCCCCCCTGAAAGCCTCTAGGCGGGAAGGAGGGCGTAGGAGCGGAAAAAAAGCCGAGAGAGCAGAAAAGTTAGGGGCTGACGGAGGAAGACCCTAACTTTTCCTGCGAACCGGCTTTTTTTTCGCGAGTAGCCCGACTGGAGCCTAAGCTTTCAGGGGGGATCCCACTCCCCTCCCTCCAACCGGAGGTGGCAAAAGAAAAAGGTAGAGACGCGCAAGAACTCTTCCAAGGGCGGCGGCAATCCAAAGACAATGCCTTAGTTTAGCAAGCGAGGGGACTCTTTAGGCTCCGGGATGCTGGGCCGAGGCGCCTCCTGGGTCGGCCAGGGTTGGACGGGAGGCCGGTTGCGTTCTCGACGTTGGATTTGCCGCGGGGTCGTCTCCCAGCCGCGCTGCAGCTCCTCGGCGAACTTCTTGAGGTGCGGGATCTGGTCGGGCGGGAGCATCTGCTGTGTCCAGAGATACCACAGTGCCGTCGTCGCTTCGCCGAGGATGGCCTGTTTGTCCTCCGGCGTCAGGGCCAGGTATTTCTCGACGGCCCCGTCGGTCAACGCCAGGAATTGCTGCCGTTCGGCGTCGCTCATCCCGGTGGAGAAGGTGTCGACGATCTTGGGCCGGGCGACGTTGCGGTAAGTCCAGACGATCACGGTGTCGGCGTGCTGGACGTAGCGGGCGTTGTGGAAGACGAGATACCAAAAACCGACCCCCAACCCGACGATCAGCAGCAAGACGACCAGACAGCCGCTGAAGCACCCGCAGCCGCAGCAGCCGCCCTTTTTTTGGGGCTGCTGAAAGCCCTGCGGGGGAGGCGTGAAGGACGGAGGGGCGCTGTGGCCGAGGTTTTGGGTTTCGGTGGCGGCGCCGGACGAGATCGAGGTCATTTGGGGACCTTCTCCCAATCTTTGAGGAAACGCTCCAGACCGAGATCGGTCAGGGGATGCTGGGTCAGCTGCTTGATGACGCCCATCGGCACCGTCGCGACGTCGGCGCCGATCAAGGCCGCCTCGAGGAAGTGGATTGGGTTGCGGATGGAGGCGGCGAGGATCTGGGTCTTGATGCCGTAGTTGTCGTAAATCGTGCGGATCTGCCGGATCAAGTCCATGCCGATCTGCGAGATGTCGTCGAGGCGCCCGATGAAGGGGCTGACGAAGGTGGCTCCGACCTTGCCGACCAACAAGGCCTGGTTGGCGTTGAACACCAGGGTCACGTTGGTCTTGATGTTTTCTTCGACGCAGATCTTGAGGGCCTTCAGCCCCTCGACCGTCATCGGCAGCTTGATCGTGATGTTGGAGTGGATCTTAGCATACTCGCGGGCCTCTTTCATCATGCCCTCGCGGTCCACGCTGACCACCTCGGCGCTGATCGGCCCGTCGACGATCTTGACTATCTCTTCCAGGACATCGCGGAACTTACGGCCGCTCTTCGCGACCAAGGAGGGATTGGTGGTGACGCCGTCGAGGATCCCCATGTCGTTGGCCTCGCGGATCTCTTGCACGTCGGCGGTGTCGATGAAGATTTTCATGCCTGCTTCTCCCCACGAATATAGGCCTCATGGCATCGCTTTTCGCAAAAGTAAAGACCCTTCTTTTCGTAGGCCAGGCGCGTGGGATTGAAGGTTCCGCAGGCGGGGCAGGGCTTCATTTCGTCGATGACCTTCGGCGGACCGGAAGGGGCGGGACCCGGCCGGGGCGGGGCCTGGCGGGGCCGGAATTTTCCGGGATCGCGCGGCCGCAGCAGGATCCGCCGCAACAGGCGAAGCGTGAGGTAGACGACGATGACGAGGAGGACGAAACGAAGCATCGGATCACAGCCGCTCGTGGATGGGGGTCTTGAGCACCCCGTCGGAAGACTGGCTCAGGAAGAATTTATAGAGGGGGACGACCTTCTTGTTGTCGCCCAGCTTTTTCAACAAGGCCTTCACGGCGAGGCCCTTGATGGGATGCACGAAATTGGGCGCGACCTCCGCCAGCGGCTCGAGGACGAAGCGGCGCAGGTGCAGCTGCGGGTGGGGGACGATCAGCGTCTTGGTGCGGATGATCTCGTCGTCGAAGAAGAGCAGGTCCAAGTCGATGACGCGCGGGGCCCACTTCGCGCCGCGGACGCGGCCCAAGAGGCCCTCGACCTCTTGCAGGAGATGGAAGAGGCGGACCGCATTCAGTGAGGTCTGGAGCTTGAGCACGCAGTTGAGGTACCAGCCCTGCTTCTCGCCGCCCAAGGTGAGGGGCTCGGTCTCGTAGAAGTGCGAGAGCCGGTTGACCTTCACGAGGGGATGGTCCTCCAGCAGGCGGATCGCCTCGCTGACGTTCTTGAGGCGATCGCCGAGATTGCTGCCGATTCCGATGTAGGCGCAGTGTTTGGTCATCCTGCTTCGAGATTATGGGGTTGCTCGGTTTTAGTCAATGCGCCAGCGCGGGAAATTTGAAATGGCCGGTCGCATGCAAAATCAGGCCCAAACCGCGCTGGAAGGCGCCTTCGTGCCGGGGTGAATTGACGCGACGCAGCCTCGAAACGCAGCGCAGAAAATTCACTTGATCCAGGGCCGGCCTCGCATTAGCCCCTATTCATCATGACCCGCATCAACGATCACTACCTGAAACTGAAGGCCGGCTACCTCTTTCCCGAGATCGGCCGCCGCGTGAAGGCCTTCCAAACGGCCAACCCCAAGGCCGACATCATCCGCCTGGGGATCGGCGACGTCGTCCTGCCCCTCGTCCCCGCGGTGATCGAGGCCATGGAGCGGGCGGTGCGCGAGCTCGGCACCGCCGAGGGCTTTCGCGGCTACGGGCCCGAGCAGGGCTACGGCTTTTTGATCGACGCCATCCTCGAGCACGACTTCAGGTCGCGGGGCGTCTCGCTTCGGGCGAGCGAGATTTTCGTCTCCGACGGTTCGAAGTGCGACACGGGCAACATCCAGGAGATATTTTCCACGCAGAACGTCATCGCCGTCACCGATCCGGTCTATCCGGTCTATGTCGACACCAACGTGATGGCGGGGCGCAGCGGGGCCTTCCGCGAGTCCGGACATTACGATGGCATCGTCTACATGCCGGCGACGGCCGAAAACGGCTTCGCCCCGGACCTGCCCGAGGCGCGGGTCGACCTGATCTATCTATGCTCGCCCAACAACCCCACCGGGGCCGTCCTGAACCGCGAGCAGCTGAAAAAGTGGGTCGACTTCGCCCGCGAGCGCGAGGCGGTGATCCTCTTCGACGCGGCCTACGAGGCCTTCATCACCGACCCGGCCATTCCCCATTCCATCTATGAGATCCCTGGGGCCGAGGAAGTGGCGATCGAATTTCGCAGCTTCTCCAAGACGGCCGGCTTTACCGGCACGCGCTGCGCTTATACCGTCGTTCCCGAAAAACTGCGTTGCCGCGACGCCGAAGGAAACGCCGTCGCGGTCAACCCGCTGTGGAACCGCCGCCATACGACCAAGTTCAACGGCGTCTCCTACCCGGTGCAGCGCGGCGCCGAGGCCTGTTACTCCCCCGAGGGAAAACGGCAGATCCGCGGCCAGATCGAATACTACCTGACCAACGCGGCCCTGATCCGCGAGGGCCTGACGGCGGCGGGGTTGCAGGTCTACGGCGGCGTCAATGCGCCCTACCTCTGGCTGAAGACCCCCGGCGGGATGGGATCCTGGGAATTTTTCGACAAGTTGCTCGGCGAGGCCCACGTGGTGGGCACGCCCGGGGCGGGCTTCGGCCCCTCCGGCGAGGGCTACTTCCGGCTGAGCGCCTTCGGATTGCGCGAGAAGATCCAGGAGGCGATCGTCCGGATTCAAACCAAACTCAAAAAGTAAAGAGGTCCAACCATGAAAACGCGCTTCGGCTATTTGCTGCTCTTCTTCGGGCTGCTGGTCAGTTCTCCGGCGCTCGGAAAATCCGGCCAAACGGCCGTCGACACCAACGCCCTCGCCTCAGCGAGCGAGCTGACGGGGGTTTACTACGCCCTGCGCCACGGCGAGAGCGTCCCCAGCTCCCAGCACCGCGTCTGCGCCACGATGGAGACCGGCACCGACCCCAAGAACGGCTTGACCCCCAAGGGTCGCGAAGAGGTCATCACCAGCACCACCGAGTGGATCAAGGTCAACAAGAAGAAGATCGCCGGTTATATTCAGCAGGACAAGTTGGTGGTCGTGACCTCGCCCTACAGCCGCACCAAGGAGAGCGCCGAGATCTTCGTCGACGTCCTCGAGGCGAATTTCAAGGGCAAGCTGCCCAAAAAGTACCGCAAATCCGGCCTGGACGGGATCATCGTCGTCGAGAACGACCTGCGCGAGCGCGAGTTCGGCAAGTTCGAGGGCCAGGGGAATAGCGGCAAGATCTACCAGCAGGTCTGGGAGCAGGACCGCAAGAACCCCAAGCACACCAAGTGGGGCGTGGAGAGCGCCGCCGACGTCCAGGCTCGCGCCAGCCGCGTGATCGCCGACTTGGAGAGGCAGTCCCAGGCCGCGGGCGGAAAGATGTTCGTCCTGGTGGCCCACGGGGACACCTTGAAGATCCTCCAGACCGCCTTTCAGAAGCAGAGCCCCGCCGAGCACTGCAACAAGGAGTCGGTGGTCCCGATCAAGACGGCGGAGATCCGGGAATTTACGCTGACGGCCTCGCCGGCCCAGGCGGCGAAGTAGGGGCGCACCTTGTGTTCGCCCATTCTGCAGGGATTTCTTCGGTGCGCCAACGCCGTCCTCATGGCAGGCTCCGCGGGGGCGAACACGAGGTTCGCCCCTACAGATTATGCGATCTAAAGACTTGACGATTCACGGCATCCGGCAACGCCTCTACAGCTGGGGTTCCCCCAAACGCCCCAAGCTCTTCCTCCTGCACGGCTGGCTCGACACCGGCGCGGGCTTTCAATTCCTGGCCGAGCGCCTGCAAGACCGTTTCCATTGCATCGCCCCCGACATGCGCGGCTACGGCAAGAGCGGCCACGCGCGCAATCCCCTCGGCTATTTCTTCCACGAATACGTCGCCGACGCTCACGCCCTGTTCGCGAAGCTGAGCCCGAAAGAGCCGATCCGCCTTTTGGGCCATTCCCTGGGCGGCATGGTCGCTTCGGTTTACGCGGGCTCCTTCCCGGAGCGCGTGGCGCAACTCCTCAACGTCGAGGGCTACCTGGTCCCCGAGCGTCCCCCGCAGGTCGCGCCGGGCCGGGTGCGGGACTGGATCGAGGGCTTGGGGAAAAAGCGGTTCCGAACCTTTCCCAGCTTGAAGGCCTTCGCCGAACGCCTGCGTCAGGCCAATCCGCACCTCACCGAGGAACGCGCGCTTTTCCTGTCGAAACACCTCTCCAAGCGTACCGCGCGCGGCTTCACGATGGCCGCCGACCCCAAGCACAAGCTGCTCGAGCCCTATTGGCTGCCGCTCGAGGCGCATTACGCCTTCTGGGGCCAAATCCGGGCGCGCTGCCTGCTGGTCTCGGCCGAAAAGACCGAGATGGCGGTCCGCTTCGGAGGCGCGGATTTCTGGGCCGCGGTCCGGGAGCGGGAGGCGCGTTTTCCCTCCGGAACCGAGACCGCGCAGATCCCGGACTGCGGGCACATGGTCCACCACCATAGGCCCGAGGTCCTGGCCGAGATCGTTTCGAAATTTCTGAAGTAAGCGGCGCTATTCCACGTGGATGACGGGATTGCTCAAGGTGCCGATGCCCTCGATCGTCACCTCGACCGTGTCGCCGTTTTCCAGCGGCCCAACGCCCGCGGGCGTGCCGGTGATGATGACGTCGCCGGGCTCGAGGGTCATGACCTGCGAGATGAACGAGACGACCCGCGGCACCGAAAAGATCATGTCGGAGGTGCGGGAGCTCTGCCGCACCTGGCCGTTGACCTTGGTCTCGATCTTCAGGTCGGAGGGATTCAGCTCGGTCTCGATCCAGGGGCCCAGGCAGGCGAAGGTGTCGAAGGCCTTGGCGCGGGTGAACTGCACGTCCTTGAACTGCAGGTCGCGGGCGGTGATGTCGTTGAAGCAGGAGTAGCCCAGGATCGCCTTGGGGGCCTCGGCCTCGCTCAAGTTTTTCGCGCGCTGGCCGACGACGATCGCCAGCTCGCCCTCGTAGTCCACCCGCTGGGACATCTCGGGCAGGAGAATGGGGGAACCCGGGCCGTTCAGGGCGCTGGGCGGCTTGAGGAAGAGCAGTGGCTCGTCGGAGGGCTTGAGGTTGAGCTCTTTGGCATGGGCCCGGTAATTGAGCCCCACCGCAACGATTTTGCTGGGCAGGATCGGCGCCAGCAGGCGGATCTCGCTCAGCGTCAGGGTCTCCTCGAGGTGCAGGGCCTCGGTCGGAGGGCCGCGCAGGGCCTGGACCCTCTCGCCTTCGAGGATGCCGAAGGAGACTTTCTCGTCGCGCTCGAATCGGATCAGCTTCATTCCAACCCCAATACGTCGAACATCGTGTAGACCCCGGGCGATTTGGCGGCGACCCATTTCGCCGCCAAGACCGCGCCGCGGGCGAAGTTGTCGCGGCTGGTCGCGCGGTGGGTGATCTCGAGGCGCTCGCCCTCGCCGGCGAAATAAACCGTATGGTCGCCCACGATGTCCCCGCCGCGCAGCGTCTGGATGCCGATCTCGCGCGGGGGGCGGGCGCCGATCTGGCCGTGCCGCTCGTAGCGCGCGACCTTGCCCAGATCGCGGCCGACGGCGGCGGCGATCTCCTCGGCCAGCGTCAGGGCCGTGCCGCTGGGGGCGTCTTTCTTATGACGGTGGTGGGCCTCGAAGATCTCGATGTCGTAGTCCTCGCCGAGCAGGGTCGCCATCCGGGCGGCGGTCTTGAACATGACGTTCATCCCGATGCTCATGTTGGAGGAGAAGACGGAAGGAATCTTTTTCAAGAGCGGCAATAGCTTCTCGCGCTCTTCGGGACCGAAGCCCGTAGTGCCCACGACCAGGGCCTTGTCGTGCTGCGCGCAGATCTCGGCGTGGCGCAGGGTGGCCTTGGGCGAGGTGAAGTCGATGACGACGTCGGCGTGCTCGATGTTCTTGGCCAGGTCGTCGACCACCTGGTGGCCCTCGGGCAGGAGGGTGCCGACGGCGAAGGAGCCCGGCGATTCGGTGGCGCCCGCAAGGGTGAGCCCGCCGCTTTGCCGGACGATGTCGGCGATGCGGCTGCCCATGCGGCCCGCGACGCCCGTGACGATGATTCGAGTCATGCTCCGTCCTTTACAGCAATTCGAAGGATTCGAGGATCTTTTGGCAGTCTTTCCGCATCCGAGTATAGCTCTCGGCGTGGGCGCTGCAAGTCAATACGTAGCTGCGTCCCTTCGCGACGAGGACCCGCTGGTGGAAGACCACCCGCGCGGCCTTGTCTTGCAGCAAGACATGATAGCCTTCCCGGCCGCCCAGGGGGAGCTTTTTCTTTTCGACTACCTCCATGGTTTCGGGGAGGGCGGCGAGGTCCTGCTTGAGGAAGGTCTCCAGCTTGGTCTTGGGCTCGTCCAGCTCCTGGACGCGGACCGTGACGTTGGGGACGAATTGATGGACCGGGGTCTCGTAGCGAATGGTGAGCCGGACCGGACCGGGGTCGATGCCGCGGGGCACGAAGGCCCATTGGCCGCCGGGCGTGGAGATCTTGAAGCCGGCCTCCGTGTCGGTGAAGCTCTGCTCGAGGATCTGCGCCCGGAGCGGGCCGGATATCAGGGCGAGGCTAAAAAGGAGGGCGATCCCTTTCATCATAACAGGCGATAGGATTGGAGGACCCTTTGCAGCTCTTCCAGGCTTTCCTTGGCCAGGGGCGCCAGGGGCAGGCGGACCTCCGGTGAGATCTTCTTCATGAGTCCCAAGGCCGCCTTGACGGGCACCGGGTTGGTCTCGACGAAGAGGACGCGGTTCATTGCGGCCAGCTCGTAGTGGATTTGGCGGGCCCGGCCGAAGTCGCCGCGTTCGGCGGCCGCGAACATCTCGGCGCAGAGCTTGGGCAGGACGTTGGCTGTCACCGAGATCGCGCCCTTGGCGCCGAGGGCGATCATGGGGAAGGTGAGGGCGTCCTCGCCCGAGAGCACTGCGAAATCCGGCGGACACTGCTCGACAATGTCGCTGACCTGCCCCAGGTTGCCGCTGGCCTCTTTGATGCCGACGATGCCGTCGATCTTGGCCAAGCGCGCGACCGTCTTGGGGAGCATGTTCACCCCGGTGCGGCCCGGGATGTTGTAGAGCACCAGCGGAAAATCCGTGGCTCGGGCGACGGCCTCGAAGTGCCGGTAGAGGCCTTCCTGGGTCGGGCGGTTGTAGTAGGGGCAGATGTGGAGGGTGCCGTCGGCGCCGGACTTCTTGGCGTGTTGGGTGAGGCGGATGGCCTCGGCCGTGGAGTTGGAACCCGCGCCGGCCAGGACCTTGGCGCGGCCCTTGGCGGCGGCGACCGTGATGTCGATGACCTGGTCGTGTTCCTCGTGGCTGAGGGTGGCGGACTCGCCCGTCGTCCCGCAGGGGACCAGGACCTTGGTGCCGGCGGCGATCTGCTCGTCGATCAGGGCGATGAGGGCTTTTTCGTCGATTTTGCCGTCGCGGAAGGGGGTGACCAGGGCGACGCCGGAGCCTTCAAACATGGTTTCACCTCGGGAAGGCCTTAACTCAATTCGATGCTTCCCGTAAAGACTTCTTCCCCAGGGCCCGTCATGTAGACCCGGTTGTTTTTCTCGCTCCAGCGGATCCGCAGGTCGCCGCCCTTGAGGTGCAGGACGGCCTCGCGCTGGGCTCGGCCGGTGATCACGGCCGCCACCAAGGCCCCGCAGGCCCCGGTGCCGCAGGCCAGGGTCTCGCCGGCGCCGCGCTCCCAGACGCGCATCTTCAGCTCGGCGGGGCCCAGGACTTGGATGAACTCGACGTTGGTGCGCTTGGGAAAGAGGGGGTGCCGCTCGATCAGCGGGCCGAGGGTGGTCACGGGCGCCCGGGCCACGTCGTCGACGAAGATCACGCAGTGGGGATTGCCCATGCTCACGCAAGTGATGTCGAAGCTGTGTCCGTCCACGGCCAGGGGGCGGTTGAGGATCTTTCCCTCCAGGGTGGTCGGGATGTCCTTCCCCTCGAGGACGGGTTCGCCCATGTCGACCTCGACTAAGTCGCCCACCAGGCGCGGCCGGATGATCCCGGCCAGGGTCTCGATCGCCAGCTCGTCCTTGCTGGTGGCGCCGTGGTCGACCAGGTACTTGGCGACGCAGCGGATCCCGTTGCCGCACATCTCGACCTGCCCGCCGTCGTTGTTGTAGATGTCCATCTTGAAATCGGCCCGCTCGGAGGGGCGGATCACCAGCATCTGGTCGCAGCCGATCCCGAAGCGGCGGTCGCAGAGCTTGGCCGCGTACTGGGCCAAGTCGGGGCAGTTTTCCTCGAGGCAGTTGACGACGATGAAGTCGTTGCCGAGGCCGTGCATCTTGGTGAAGGGGAGTTTCATCTAGGCCGATTTCCTCTTTTTCAGCTCCGCGGGGATCGACTCGCCGCGCACCAGGTCGGCGTAGCTCTCGCGCTTGCGGATCACGTAGAATTTGTTCCCCTTCACCAGCACCTCGCAGGCGCGCGGGCGGGTGTTGTAGTTGGAGGCCATCGAGAAGCCGTAGGCGCCCGCGCTCATCACCGCCATCAGCTCGCCGGGCTCGTACTCGGGCAGCTCGCGGTCGGTGGCGAGGAAGTCGCCGGATTCGCAGATCGGCCCCACCACGTCGACCACGGTTTTGCCGCGGGCCTTCTGCTGCACCGGCAGGATCTCGTGGTAGCTGTCGTAGAAGGCGGGGCGGATCAGGTCGTTCATCGCGGCGTCGACGATGTAGAACTTCTTGTTGTCGCGGTCCTTGGTGTAGAGCAGCTTGGTCACCAGGATGCCCGCGTTGCCCATCAGGACCCGGCCCGGCTCGAAGATCAGGGTGAGGTCGAGGCCCGCAAGCTCGCGCTTGATCGCCGCGGCGTACTCGGCGGGAGAGGGCGGGGTCTCGGCGTCGTAGCGAATCCCCAAACCGCCGCCCAAATCGAGATAGCGGATGTCCAATTTCAGCTCCTGCAGACGGCGGATCAGCTCGACCACCTTGCGCAGGGCGTCGATGAAGGGTTGCACCTCGGTCAGCTGCGAGCCGATGTGGCAGTCCACGCCCACCACCTCGATGCCTTTCATGGCCCGGGCCTGCCGGTAGATCTCGAGGGCGTCCTCGTACTGGATGCCGAACTTGCTCTTCTTCATCCCGGTCGTGATGTAGGGATGCGTCTTGGGGTCGATGTCGGGATTGACGCGCAGCGAGACGGGCGCGCGCTTTTTCAACTTGCGGGCGACGCGGTCGATGGCGGCCAGCTCCTGCTCGCTCTCCACGTTGAACATCAAGATCTTCTTCTTCAAGGCGAAGGCGATCTCTTCCTCCGTCTTGCCCACCCCGGAGAAGACGATCTTGCGCGGGTCGCAGCCGGCCTTCAGGGCGCGGAACAGCTCGCCCTGGCTGACGATGTCGATGCCGCCGCCCAGCCCCGCGAAGGTGCGGAGGATCGCCAGGTTGGAGTTGCACTTCATCGAGTAGCAGATCAGGTGCGGGATGTCGGCGAAGGCCTCGTCGAAGACCTTGAAGTGCCGCGTCAGGGTCGCGTGCGAGTAGACGTAGACCGGCGTGCCGACCGCCTTGGCGATCTTGGGGACGGGGACCTGTTCGGCGTGGAGGATTTTGTTTTTATATTCAAAATGGTGCATATGCGGTGCGCCCGTCCGGGGAGCCGGGGGATACCCCTCTTCACTTTTTTGTCCCGGCCTCAAGCCGGCCGGGACAAAGGTTGGAAAGCCCCTGCCATAAAGGCTTTAAGGTGAGGGGCTTTCCAAAACCCGTTCCGAGGGGTATCCCCCGGCTCCCCGGACGGGCGGTTTGTTAGATTTTTTTTTAGCTATTCTTAAAAACCTTCTCTGCGACCTTTAAGGCCTTTTCCGCCGCCTCGATTTGTTTTCTGACCTGCTTCCGCGCGGTGCCCCCGGTCGAGGCCCGGCGGTCCACCGAGTGGCCGTCGTCGATCCAGGCGAGGACATCCTTCTGAAAATGCGCGTCAAAGCGCCGCAAATCGGCCAGCTTCAAATCCTTTAATTCAAGGCCCTTGTCTTGGCAATAGGCCACCAGCTCGCCGACGATGCGGTGGGCTTGGCGGAAGGGGACGCCCTTCGTCGCGAGGTAATCGGCCACGTCGGTGGCCAGGACGAAGCCCGCGCCGAGGGCCTTCTTGAGATTGTCGGCCTTGAAGCGGGTCTTGGCGACCATCGGGGCGGCGAGGCGCAGGCAATCGAGGACCGTGTCGACGGCGTCGAAGAGCGGCTCTTTGTCTTCCTGCATGTCCTTGTTGTAGGCGAGCGGCAGGCCCTTCATGAGGGTCAGCAGGGTCGTCAGCGAGCCGTAGACCCGCCCGGTCTTGCCGCGGATCAGCTCGAGGACGTCGGGGTTCACCTTCTGCGGCATCATTGACGAGCCCGTGCAGTAGCCTTCGGGCAGTTGGAGGAATTGGAACTCCTGCGAAGTCCAGAGGATCCACTCCTCGGCCAGTCGCGAGAGGTGCATCATGATCATCGCCAAATTGGACAGGGTCTCGACGACGAAATCGCGGTCGCTGACCGCGTCGAGGCTGTTGCGGGCCACCGCGGAGAAGCCCAGCTCGCGGGCGACGAACTCGCGGTCGATGGGGAAGGTGGTCCCGGCCAGGGCGCCCGCGCCGAGCGGGAGGGTGTTGACCCGCGGCATCGAGTCGAGCAGGCGGCGCAGGTCGCGGTCGGCCATCTCGTAGTAGGCCATCAGATAATGCGCGACCGAGATGGGCTGGGCGCGCTGCAGATGGGTGTAGCCTGGCATCAGGAGGTCGACGTTTTTCTTGGCCTGGTCGAGGAGGGCGCGCTGGAATTGGAGCAGGGCGAGGACGATTTCGCCGATCTGGTCTCGGCAGTAGAGGCGCAGGTCGGTCGCCACCTGGTCGTTGCGGGAGCGGGCGCTATGCAGCTTGCCGCCGGCGGGGCCGATCAGCTCGGTCAACTTGGACTCGATGTTGAGGTGGACGTCTTCTTTCGCCACCTCCCAGCGGAATTTCCCCGCCTCGATGAGGCGCAGGACCTTCTTCAGGCCGGCCACGATCTTGGCGGCCTCGGACTTTTTAATGATCCCCCGCTTGCCCAGCATCTTGGCGTGGGCGATGCTGCCCGCGATGTCGTAGAAATAGAGGCGGCGGTCGAAGGCGACCGAGGCGTTGAAGGCGTCGACCTCGGCCAGCGATGCGTTTTTGAAGCGGCCTCCCCAAAGTTTTCGGTTTTTCATGACATTCCCTTGGCTTTTCCTTGGCCTTAAAGGTTGCATTCGGCCCTGTCAAGTTATCCAATATAAGCAAAATATCGAGGATCCCGGGAAAGAGGCAGCCCCGCCGCAACGAATTTTATCTCTTGACACTCCAAGGGGGTCTCCACATAATCGTGCCTAGAATAGAAAGACAGATACTCGGTTTGAGTTTAAATCCCGACCAGCCTACTGTCTGAACGAAATCCCCAATTCTTGAAAAGGTTCTTGAGGCGGCCTCCCAGCCTCTCAAGCGAATGTCTTTCAATCCATAATTCCCCGTCCAGGGGCCGCATTTCCAAGCGATCATTCCTATGCCAGAAAACAAAACATACGAGAACAAAACCCGCCGCGGCGCCGGTCGCCGTCACACCCCCAAGCGCAACGGCGAGGGCCACCAGCCGCCTCCGATGATCACCGACACCCCGGGCGAGATCCCCGACGTCGCCGACGAGCCCTTCGAAGAGCCGGCCGAGGGCGGAAATCTGCTCAACCTCAAAGATTTGAAAGAAATGAAGATCAACGACCTGATCAACATGTCGAAGGATTTCGGCGTGGAAAATCCGGCCGGCATGACCCGCCAAGAGTTGATCTTCTCGATCCTGCAAAACCAGACCGAAAAGCGCGGCATCGTCTTCGGCGAGGGCGTCCTCGAGACCCTGCCCGACGGCTTCGGCTTCCTGCGCGCCCCCGACTACAACTATCTGCCGGGTCCCGACGACATCTACGTTTCGCCCTCGCAGATCCGCCGCTTCAACCTGCGCACCGGCGATACGATCTCGGGCCAGATCCGTTCCCCCAAAGAGTCCGAGCGTTATTTCGCCCTGCTTAAGGTCGAGTCCGTCAACTTCGAGGATCCCGAGGTCGCCCGCGACAAGATCCTGTTCGACAACCTGACGCCGCTCTATCCCAACTCGCGGCTGCACATGGAGAACGAGCCCAAAAATTACACCTCGCGGATCATCGACATGCTGACCCCGATCGGCAAGGGACAGCGCGCCCTGATCGTCGCGGCGCCCCGCACCGGTAAAACGATGATGATGCAGAATATCGCCAACGCGATCACCAAAAACCACCCCGAGGTGATCCTGATCGTCCTCTTGATCGACGAGCGTCCCGAAGAGGTCACCGACATGCAGCGCAGCGTCAAGGGCGAGGTCATCAGCTCGACCTTCGACGAGCCCGCCTCCCGCCACGTGCAGGTCGCCGAGATGGTTCTCGAGAAGGCCAAGCGCCTGGTCGAGCACAAGCGCGACGTCGTCATCCTGCTCGACAGCATCACGCGCCTGGCGCGCGCCTACAACACGGTTGTCCCGCCTTCCGGTAAGATCCTGTCGGGCGGCGTCGATTCCAACGCCTTGCACAAACCCAAACGCTTCTTCGGCGCCGCGCGCAATATCGAAGAGGGCGGTTCGATGACCATCATCGCCACCGCCCTGATCGACACCGGATCGCGTATGGACGAGGTCATCTTCGAAGAATTCAAAGGCACCGGCAACTGCGAGATCCATCTCGACCGCAAGTTGATGGAAAAGCGCATCTTCCCCTGCGTCGACATCAATAAGTCCGGCACGCGGCGCGAAGAGCTGCTGCTGGACGACGCGGTCCTCAACCGGGTTTGGATCCTGCGCAAGCTGCTCGCGCCGCTCAACTCGGTCGACGCGATGGAGTTCATCCTCGACAAGCTGCAGCACACGAAGACGAACAAAGAATTCATCGATTCCATGAACCAGTAATAGCGGGGCGGGCGCGCCCGCCCCTACAAAGACAAGGTTCCCTTCTTTGAGACTTCTTTTCTTAGGTGGCGTCCGGACCGTGACCGGCTCCATGCACGTGCTGGAGATGAAGGGCCACCGCCTGCTCCTCGAGTGCGGGCTCTTTCAGGGCCATCGCAAAGAGTCGATCCTCCGCAACCGCATCCTGCCCTTTCCCTTCGACGTCAATATGATCGACTCGGCGGTCTTGAGTCACGCCCACATCGACCATGCGGGGAATTTTCCCACTCTTTCCAAGAAGGGATTCTCGGGCAACATCTTCTCGACGCCCGCCACGCGGGACTTGAGCTCGATCATGCTGATGGACTCGGCCTACATCCAGGCGGCCGACGCCGAGTACATCAACAAGCACGAGCTCTACGACCCGGATTTCGGTCCGGTCGACCCTATCTACGACGAGCAGGACGTGCTGAAGGCGATGAGCCAGTTCGTCTCCGTGGACTATCACAGGGATTTCGACGTGGCGCCGAACGTCAAGTGCCGCTTCATGGAGGCGGGCCACGTCCTGGGCTCGGCGGTGGTGCAACTGGACGTCAAGACAGATTCCGGGAAGACGCGCATCGCCTTCACCGGCGACCTGGGCCGCATGAACATGCCGCTGATGCGCAACCCCGAGACCCCGGTGCTGCCGAATTACCTGATCATCGAAAGCACCTACGGCGACCGCGACCACGAGCCGATCTCCACGATGAAGGGCCAGCTCGCCCGCGTGGTCAACGAGACCTTCGCCCGCCGCGGCAAGGTCATCATCCCGAGCTTCTCGCTCGAGCGCACGCAGCTCTTGGTCTTCACGCTCAATCAGCTGTTCTTGGAAAAGGCGATCCCGGAGATGCCCGTCTATGTCGATTCGCCGCTCTCGGTGCGGCTGACGGACATCTTCAAGCTCTACCCCCAGGTGCTCGACGAGCAGGTCCGCGACATCATCGCCCAGGGCAAGGACCCCTTCGCCTTCACCAACCTGCGCTACATCACCGAGGTCGAGGAGTCGATGGCCTTGAACGGCCGCGAGGACCCGATGATCATCATCTCGGCTTCCGGCATGTGCGAGGGCGGGCGCATCGTTCACCATCTACGCAACAACATGGAGAACCCCAACAACACCATCCTGATCATCGGCTACATGGCGAAGCATACCCTGGGGCGCCGCATCGTCGAGCGCCGGCGGCGGGTGCGGGTCTTCGGCGTCGAGCGCGACCTCAACGCGCGGGTCGAGGTGATCAACTCCTTCTCGGCGCACGCCGATCGCGGCGAGCTGATCCAGTTCGTCGAGCGCTGCGGGAAGCAGCTGAAGGGGATCTTCATCGTCCACGGCGACGAGGACCAGTCGCTGGCCCTGGCGGGGCATCTCAAGACACAGGGTTTCGAGGGGGTCGTGGTGCCGATGCCGAAGCAATTCATTGAGTTGGAATAAACGCGCCTTGCTCGGGACGAACCCCCAAGAATGGGATGCGTGTTAGGAGAGACAAGACTGTATTTTTGTCTTGAGCTGGACCAGCGGGCCTTCGATGATTTTCCAGACTTCCTCGACGTCCACTCCCATGTAATCATGAATCAGGACATCGCGAAACCCGGCGACCTTGCGCCATTCGATTTCGGTATGCCGCTGTTTAAACGATTCGGAAAGACCTTTGACGGCTTCGCCGATAATTTCAAAATTACGGATGACGGCATCCTGAATCATCGGGTCTTTGAGGAATGCTTCGCGCCCTTGAGAAGTATAGCTTTCGATTTTAGCGATACAATCGGCAATATGTATTAGATAGAGTTGGTCGTCTTTTTTCATAAGGGAACGGCTTCATTTAAGACGCGGTCGCGAATGTACCAGTGCAAGGCCCGTTCGTTGACGACATCCACTTTTCTTCCCAAAAGATCCTCGACATCCTGAAGAAAACCGATTCGGTCCAAGAGGCTGCGTTCGGGCTCCAATTCAACCAGAAGATCGAGGTCGCTGTCTTCCTTCGCCTCGCCGCGAGCAAAGGAGCCGAAGACCCGGAGGTTTTTGATGCCATGCTTGGCGGCCAAATTGAGAATTTCGGCCCTATGTCGGAGGATTTTCGGCTCAAGTTTCGGAGTCATAATGCAAATATAACTCAATCCTGAGAAGGGGGGAAATTCATTTTTCCTTGGGGTTCTCCCTGCTAATCCCCAAAATACCCGTAGAGAATCAGTAAAAATAAAATTCCAAAAACTACCATTAGCACCTTCAGCCAGCTGATCGGCGTCTTCCCCCCGATTTTCCCCGTCTGCCCGTTGGCGTAAAACGGGAAATCCCTCCCCTTATAATAATAGTGCCCGATGTAGACCGGCAGCAGCGTATGCTTGATCTTGATGTCGCTGAAGGTCGGGTGGATCTGCAGATTGCGCTGCGTGTCGCCGGGGACGTCGCCCGCGCAGTAGGCCTGCAGCTTGGCGTAGATGCGATCCTGCGCGCCACGCCAGGCCTCCTTCGGCCCCAGGGCGTAGCGCTCGCACAGGTGCCCCGCGAGGTACTCCGAACGGTAGGGCTTCAATTCCTTGGTGGGGAAGGGCTCGATCTGCCGCAGCAGCGCCGGCGCGAGGCCCTTCGAGGCGCAGAGCAGCTCGTCGTCGAAGAAATCGTCCCGCTCGCCGCGGGCCGGCTCCCAGCGCACCTTGCGGACCTGCTGGTTGTTTTCGCGCACGTAGTAATAGTGGCCGGCCTCCGCGGTCCACTGGGTGTGGGTCCGGGCGTCGAAGGTCCAGTAGGGGAGGTAGATCGAGCGGATCCTGCCCTTCTGCCAGTATCTCTTCAGGTCGGAGGGGGCGAACCAGTGACGGCGGATCCAGGCCCGCAGTCCCTCGGCCAGGCGCGCGGGATCGACGGCGAAAGGCAGAACGCTCTCCGGGCGGATTGCGTCGGCCTCGAGCCGGGAGTCGTCGAGCACCATGGGGTGGTCGCAGAAGGGGCAGTTCATCGCCGAGACGCTGTCGTTGGTTTGGGTGACGGCCCCGCAGGATTGGCATTGGATGGAGGCGAGCTGCAATCCCCAGGACTGGGTTTTGACCCGGCTTAAGAAACTCTCGAAGGAGTGCTCCTCGACGGCGGTCTGCGGAGACTCCGGCACGGCCTCCTCTGCGCCGCAGTAGGGGCACTTGAGCTTTCCGGACTTAGGATCGAAGTTGAGGAGGCCGCCGCAGGTCCCGCAGGGGTATTTCTCTGTCGAGGAGGTCGGGGTATTCGTCCCCGCGCCGGCGTCCACGGGAGGCTCGGACATCGCTAACCCCGGGGCTTACCGCAATGCGGACAGAACTTGCCCTCGGCGGGTAGGGCGCCGCCGCATTCCACGCAGAACTTGGCGCCGGTCGTCGCCGCGCCCGCCGCTCCGGCGGCCGCCGCCGGGGCCGCCGCGGACGGCGCGGGGTTGGCCGCCGCTTGTTGTCCGGCCGCCATGCTCTGGGCCATCTGGTTGGCCATCGCGAAGCCCGCGCCCATCGCGGGCCCGATGCCCGCCATGCCGCCGGGGTTCTTGGCCGCCTCCTCGATGGCCTGCGCCGTCTGGAATTGCGTGTACTGTTGAAGATTGCCGACCACGCCCATCTGCGTGCGCTTGTCGATCATCTTCTCGACCTCTTCCGGGAGCGAGAGATTTTCGACGATGAATTTCACCAGCTCGACGCCGTGGGTCTGGAACTCGGGCTGCAGCTTGGCCTTCACGCCGGCGGAGAGCTCGTCGTAGTGCGTGGCCAGGTCCAAGGCGGGGATGCCCGAGGTGGCGACGAAGTCGCTGAAGCCGCTGACCGCGATGCGCTTGAGCTGCCCGGTGATCTCGTCGGTGGTGAAGTGGCCGTCGGTGCCGACGATCTCCTTCATGAACAGCGCCGGGTCGGAGACCTTGATCGAGTAGATCCCGAAGCCGCGCAGCCGGATCATGCCGAATTCTTTGTCGCGCAGCATGATGGGGTTGGTGGTGCCCCACTTTTGGTCGACGAACTGCCGCGTGCTGACGAAATAGACCTCGGCCTTGAAGGGCGAGTTGAAGCCGTAGGGCAGAGAGAGGATCTTGGTGATGATCGGGATGTTTTGCGTCTGCAGGGTGTGCAGGCCGGGCTTGAAGACGTCGGCGATCTGGCCCTGGCAGACGAAGACGGCGTTCTGCCCCTCGCGGACGGTGAGCTTGGCGCCCATCTTGATCTCGTTTTGGTGGACGGGGAAGCGGTAGACCAGCGTGTCGCCGGAGTCGTCGGTCCACTCGATGACCTCGATAGCCTGTTTTTTGAGAAAATCGATAATGCCCATGGCAGCCTCCTGGTGTTGGAAAGGGAATCATGGGCATTTTCACGGCTAAAAGCAACATTTCTCGCGGCCGGTCGATCAAATTCCAGATCTGCCTTTTGAAAAATTCATTCCGGGGGCCCAATGCATCGGAGCCGTTATGGTTCAGGGATTTGGGAGACCTCGGGATTTTTCCTTTCTTTCCCGACATTCAATGGAATTGCCTTGGGACTCCGGTTCGGGCGCGGCTTCGCCTGCGGCGGAGACGGCCCTGCTCTTGGCCCGCGCCATGGAAAATACCGAGCAACCGGGCCCCCTGAGTCGCGCCCTGGGCGAGGGCGGCGCGGGGAGCCTGCGCGAGGCCTGGGGGCGCTTGAGCGCGAGCGAGCGGCGGGAGATCCAAGGCCGGCTGGGCGAGGGTGCTGTCGAGGAGATCCTCAGCCTGGCGGCGGAGCGCGAGGCGCGCGCCCTCGGGGAGGGATTGATCTCGCTAGGGATTCGTTTGGAGAACGCGGAGAGGCTGGATGCGGCGGCCGGGGTCTTTGCCGTCGTCGCGGGGGCCCTTCGCGAAGGGCCCCTACAGGAGCGGGCGAGGGCGCGGCTCGACGCCATTCTCGGACGCGGGGCCGTCCTGCCTCGCATGGAATTTCTCGGCCGACGGCTGGCGGCTCAGGCCTCGGACCCGGCGATGATCGCCGGCATGGCCGGTGCCGGCCTGGCCTTTCGCATGACGCGCCTCGCGGCCTTGAGCCGCCTGAGCGCGGGCTCGGGATTTCTCTCGCGGCCTTGGGTAGCGCGGGGCTTGGCGAACGTCGCCGGCTTCGGCGTCGAGTCGGTGGCCTTCACCGGTTCGGTGCGCGCCGCCAACGCGGCCTTGGGCCGAACGCAGGATTGGAGCGCCCGCGCCCTCTGGCAGGAATACGCCGCTGGGACCCTGACCCTGGGGGCCCTCAAGCTGACCGGCGCCCTGGCGCGGCTCGGCGTCTCCCGCATCGGCCCCCATCCCTCCATTCTGGGAAGATTCACCCAAGCGGCCCTGCCTCAGGCGGCGCTCTTCGGCGGGATCCTGCTCAGCCACGACCTCGAGGCGCGGCTGGGTCTACGTCCTCACGTCGACGGCGCGACCTCGATCACCGACGCCCTGGGTACCTTGCTGCAATTCCACGTCGGCGGCCGCCTGGCCCGCGAGGTCTCCGGCCCGCGGCTCCAGCGCCTCGAGCAGGAGCTGGAGCGTCGGGCGACGGCCTTGGAGGCCGACGGCGCGCGGGCTCCGCGGGTGGCCTTCCAGCGGCCCCTGCGCGACTATGTCCCGGAACGTCTCGTCTCTTGGGCGCGCCGGCTCGGCCGCCTTGGCCGGGGCGCCGCCTACGCCCCGCTGTGGACGCTCATGGGGATTGGGTTCGGCGGCGGCTTCGGCGGACCGCCGCGGCGCTTCGTCGAGACGCGCACGCTGCGCGTGGAAAACATCCCGGTACAGGTGGAGATTTTCCACCGGAGCGAGATCCCCCGCGATACGATACGCCGCATCGAGGCGGGACTGCGCCGCATCTTCGAGGAAGGCGTCTCCCCCGTCGATTTCGACGGCGAGGCCGAGAACCTTGCGGGCGATCGGCATTTCATCCTGCAGCGGCTTCGCAACGGCGGTCCCACGATGCGGGCCCGCTTGGAGATCAGTGCCTTGGGGACCCTTGCGCGCTTCGAGATCACGGAGGCAGGAAAGCGCCCCTACGTCCTCTCTCCCGAGCTCGCCGAACCCGAAGCGCCCTCCGAGGTTTCCGTCGCGGCCCCCGAACCCGTCGCGGCGGGCGCGGAAGCGGAATCGGTTTCCGAAGCCCCCCATCCGACCGTCATCTCGGTCTCCGAGACCTTGCCCAGCGCGGCGCCGGCCGCCGAGGTCCCAACGCGCCAGGAGCTCGAGGCGCCCGAGCTCCCGGTGGAAAGTCTTGACCTGGCAACCGAGGCGACGATGGAAACCGTCCCGCCAGCTCGCGAATCTACGGTGACTCCGGTCGTGCCGCCGGGCATGCGCCTTCGGCCGCCGCACCGGCGTCTGCTCGGCGTCAGTCCCGCGGTGCAGTTATTCGAGCTCATTCCACGTCGTGAACGCCGAACCGCATCTTTCGAGCTGAGGGAGCGGGAGTTTTCGCTCGATAGTGAGATTGAGGTGGCCTTGGCGAATTTGTACGAAGAGATCCGTCATGCAGAACCTTGGGAGGCTGCCCAGGAGGTTTATCAATTCTTGATCGAGCGGCATTGGGAATACCGGGCGGAGACAAGACCGAAATATTTGGATCCCCAGGATTCTGCCAGTCCTCGAAGGGAGCAATTTTCGGGGGAGGCCTGGGACCTTCTCAAAGGGGAGACTCACACCCGCGAACGGATCGAGGTCGGATTGAGGTTTCCCCGGCTTCTTCAAGGGGTTCAAGAGCTTATTCAGCGGCTCAACTTGGCCTACTATCAGATTATCCCAGATGAGATGGGTAATGTGGGCAGCCGACTGCTCTCCGTCGCATACTCTCAAACGCATCTAAGATCGTGGATGGGTAATAGAAGTCGGATATCTTTGGGGGGGCTGGTACAAAAATTAATTCGCACCTTTGGCCACCGGGAAGATCGTGGGATCGTGGACCCTACGCCGCGGCGTAGGGAGTTGTCTCGCGGAGGTCCGAATAGTCCTCCGGCACCTGCCGCTCCAGATAGGGGATCCTCTGGACCCGCCTCAGGAGGTTCCAACCTCGATTTTGGAGGCGATTCCTCGAGGCCTCGCGGAACTTCTCCAAGGACCTCCGCTTCAACCGCCGAATCCGTGTCGGAACCCAGGCCCGGAGAGGCAATGCCCGAAGCCCAGGATCCCAGCCGCGCATTCGTGGGCCGCCCGATCGCTGAAGGGCCGGGAGTGGCGGAACGCTCCGCCGTGCCAGCACGCTCGCAGGCCCACTGGGGCGAGGTGCGAGGGAGTCTTAGGCTATTAGATGCCGAGATCGGCCGCTTGATGGAGCGAGACCCGGAGCGCGCCGAGGCCGCCCGCCGTCTGTATTTCCAAGTCCGCGCCCTGCGCGAACAGGGCGTTTCCGCAGAGGGGGCCATGGAGGCCGTCCGGTTACTCTCCGAGCACCTAGGGCGCGGGACGAGCCTGCGTAACGTCGAGCGCGACTTCCGTACCGCCTCGCGCGCGCGGATCTTGGCACGCCTGGCCGAGTGGCTTGAGTCGGATCCCGAGATGGGTCCGGTGGTGCGCCGCGCGATGAACCTGTTCCGCGAGTTGGCGCCCACCCGCGGCTGGAGCTTAGGCCGCAGCTTCAGCGCCCTCGACGTCCTCGAGCAGGTTTTGGCGGGCGATCCGGCCCGGCTCAGTCCGCAGCAATGGACGGAGCTCTTCGACTCCTTCGAGGCGAGGATCCGGCGCGAGGCGCCCTTCGCGGAGGTCTTGGCCGAGCAGCGGGCCTGGGAACGTCGCTCCCGCCCCGCCGTCGCCGCGCCGAGCTCCGAAACCGTCGCCTCGGAGGAAGCGCCTCGCGTCGAGCGCCGTCCCACCCTCCTGCCGCCCCCCGCGCCGGTTTTCTCGGAGTTGGAAATCACGGCTCCCTTGATGCTGCCCCAGAGGGACGGAGGTTATCGGCAGGTTTCCGTGGAGTCCTTCTCGACCGGCCTCGTCCCCGGACGCGGCCTGACCGCGCTCTTTTCCCGTCCTGCCCGCTTGGAGCAGGAGCCGCTCGAGACGATTTCGCTTCGTTCCGAGAGTTCCGTTGAAATCTCTCCCCAGAGGATGCCCCCCGAATCGACGCCGGTCGACGAGCTGGAGGCCTTGCGGGAAGACTTGACGGGCCTGTCGCGTCGCGAGGCCGTCCTTCGCGTCCTGAATTGCCTTGAGCGCCGCCTCTCCCTGACGATCGGCGATCCCCTGGCGATGGCCGCGGAATTGCGGCAGCAAGTCCACCGGCTGCCCGCGGATTTTCTGCCGCGGCTGCGGGGCCTCGTCCGCGAACAAGGGCTGGGTAACGAGTCCTTCCTCAGCGGCGAGTCCTTGAACGGACTCGGCCTGAATCGCCGCGAGCTGGCAAGCCAAAGCCGGATTCGCACCTTGGATCAATACCTCGCCCTTCTGGAAGGCATGGCCCCTCGAGCGGCCGCCGGAGGTGCGCCCGCGGGTCGCACGGCGCCTCGTTCCTTGCGGCGCGCGCCGGGTCGGGCCGCCCGGCCCGAGCCGCGCGTAAGCGAGGCCCCGCTGCCCTCCGCAAGTCCGGGAGAGCGCGCGGAATCCCCTCAACCCGCCGAAGCCTCGTCGCCGCCCGCCGTGGAACTTCCTTCCTTCGTTCCCGAACCGGAGTCTCTTCGGCCTCCCCTGGCCGAAGAAGTTCGGGCGCCGGAAATCCCGCCGGCGGGGGAGGTGGAACAAAATGCCACGGCTCGCGCTTCAGTTTCGGAGCCGGCGCCTGTCGCCGACGTCGAAACGCTTGAGCAGCCTTCACGCCCTCAAGAGATCGCGACGCCGATCGAGGTCGCGACCTTGTCCCCGGGCGAAGCCCGTCCGACGCCGCCACCTTCCCGTCCCAGCCCGATTCCAGCGCGTCCCCCGCGGCTCGCCTCCTGGATCCCCGACGGATCCGGCTTGCCGGTGGCGCGCATCGAGGGCTACCTGCGCGCCAACGAGATGCAGCGCCGGCTCATCGTGCCGCCGACCTTAGAGGAATTCGCCGCCGTGCGCGCCGCCCTCGAGGGTCGTTTGCCCGGGGCGGAACCCGCGGAGGCCGAGTCGATCCGCGCCTGTCTGCGCTCCTTGGACGAGGCCCTGCGCGAGCCCACGGGGGAAGAGATCCAGGCCTTCAATCGCGCCTCCCTCGACGGCATGAGCGAGACGGCGCAGTCCCGCTTCGCGGCGCTTTCCGAAAACGCGCAGCGCGGCCTTTATTTGCTCCTCTTGGCCCTGCCTCAGGCGCAGCGGAGAAATCTCGCGGTGTTTTTGGCGAATCCCGAGGCGCTTCGCCTGCGCGGCGGGATGGAGGAGGTGCTGAGCGGTGTGGCCTTCCTGCACGATTTGGGGGTCCGCGGCTACGAGCACGGCTTCTTGCCTGTCCCCGGCAACGCGAAGTACCTCGGCCTCGAGGAAAACCCCGTCCAAGGCACCCACGGCGAGTACCAAGAGGCCCTGCGTACGGCCCTGGATCCGGCGGTGGAACGCGTGTGGATGGGGGCGCCGTTGCGGATTCGTTGGCATCGCCTCCCGCTGGAGCAGCGGGAGTTCATCGAGCGCGAGGTTCGTCCGCTCTTCGAGAACCGCGGCTACGATTACACCCGGCAGCAGGCCTCCGAGGTGGACCAAGTCTATCGAACCGTCGCGGGACGGCGGCGCCTGGCCGAAGTCAAGGTCTCGCGGCGCTCCAACTATTCCCCGGGATCGGAGGAGATCGGCAAGATTTTGCTGCAGGTATTCCGCCACGGCCTATTGGTCCGCCAGCACGACTTGGAGGGGATGGACTACCGAATCACCGCGCCCAGCGTCGATTCGCGCTGGATCCTGCGGCTGCGGGAGACGCTGGACCGCACCGGCGTGCCTTGGACCCTGACGGTGCGCGAGACGGCCGCGGGCCGGGAGCAGGTCTTCGAATCCGGGATGAGCGCGCTGCGCGGCGGCGGCGCCTTGTCCGCCCGGCGCCTGCGTCCCTTCCCCTCGGCGCCCGGCAGAACGGAGGCTGCGCCTCCCGCCGGCGCTCGCGTCGAGACCCCGGGCGAGGCCGAGCCCTGGAGCGAGGCCATGGTGGATTTCTTGAACCTGGGCCTTGAGGGGCCGCAACGGCTTTCGCGGCGCCTCAATCGGGAGGCCAGTCAGGCGCAGTTGATCGCGGACCTCCGCGTCATCCAGCAACGGGCCTTGGCGGAGGAAATCGAGGTTTTCATGGCCGGCGAGGGAGCCGCCTTGCCGGAGCCGCGGCAACGGCGCATCGCGGAGTTGCTCCGCCAATTTCGCCTTCATCAAGGCGAGACGATGAGCCGAAACCGGACCGGGATCCTGTTCGAGATCGCCGCCCTCGCCGTGGGAGAACGCCTGACGGCCGAGGAGCTGAGCGCCGGAGGCGACGCCGCCATCCGTGACGTGGAGCGAAGCCTGCGCAACAACCGGGGTATGTGGCTCTCCAGCCTGGCGAATTGGAGGGACTCCCTCGACGCCCTCGAGGTCCTCTCTCGCGAGATGAGCGCGGCGGAGTTGGAAGAAAGCCTGTCGGAGTATTCCGCGGACCGCGTCGTGGACATCTCCACGGATACCTTGGGCCAGGGGGGCTTGAGCCTGCGAGAAATGCAAGCCGCCATCGAGGAGGGCCGGATGAACGTCGAGGGCGAGGTCCATGACGCCGTCCGCGTGATCGTCGAGCTCTACGACGCCCTGGGCGGGGAGTTGAGGCTCCGCGAGGAATAGGGCCGGAACTTTCCTTTCAAATCTTGATCCCCGCCTTGGCGAGCAAGGCGCCGTAGAGAAAATACGCCCCCACCATGACGGCGAGGCCAAGCGGCATCGCGACCGCGAAGGGGAGGTGTCTGAGCAGGAGGGGTAGGACGAGAAAAAAGGCCAGCGAGGGCACGACCATCCAGAAGACGCCGTAGGAGAGGGCTGAGACGCGCTGGGCGTCGCGGGTGTCGTAGTAGAGCCAAATCATGGCGAGGACGGCGGTGACCGGCAGCGAGGCGATGATCGAGGCGAACCACGTGTGGCGCTTGGCGATCTCGGAGATCGCGGCGATCAGCAGGGCGGAGATCAGAGTTTTAAGCAGGAAGTGCATCATTTCGGGGTTTCACCCCTACCACCCCAAGATATACGCGAACATCAAGGGCGCCACGATGGTGGCGTCGCTCTCGATGATGTACTTCGGCGTCTCCAGCCCCAGCTTGCCCCAGGTGATCTTCTCGTTGGGGACCGCGCCGGAGTAGGAGCCGTAGCTCGTCGTCGAGTCGCTGATCTGGCAGAAGTAGCCCCAAAGCGGCACCTCGGGGCGCTGCAGGTCCTGGTGCAGCATCGGCACGACGCAGATCGGAAAGTCGCCGGCGATGCCGCCGCCGATCTGGAAGAAGCCCAGCGAGTGGTTCTTGGTGAGCTTGGTGTACCAGTCGGCCAGCTCGATCATGTACTCGATGCCGGTGCGCACGGTGTGGACGTTCTTCACGTCGCCCTCGATCACGTGCCCCGCGTACATGTTGCCCAGGGTCGAGTCCTCCCAGCCCGGTACGAACATCGGCAGGTTCTTCTCGGCCGCGGCCAACAGCCAGCTGTTTTTGGGCTCGATCTGGTAGGAGCCCTTTAATTTTCCGGAAAGCAGGATCTTGTAGAAAAACTGGTGCGGGAAGAAGCGCTCCTTCTTGGCCTCGGCCTCCTGCCAGGCGTCGACGCAGATCTTCTCGATGACCCGCATCGCCTCGTGCTCGGGGATGCAGGTGTCGGTGACGCGGTTCAAATGCCGGTCGAGCAGGGCCTTCTCCTGCTCGGGCGTCAGGTCGCGGTAGTTGGGGATGCGCTCGTAGTGGTCGTGGGCGACCAGGTTGTAGACGTCCTCCTCGAGGTTGGCGCCCGTGCAGCAGATTCCGTGCACCTTGTCCTGGCGTATCATCTCGGCCAGCGAGAGGCCCAACTCGGCGGTGCTCATAGCGCCGGCGAGCGTGACGAACATCTTGCCGCCCTTGTCGAGGTGACGCACGTAGCCCTCGGAGGCGTCCACCAGGGCGGCGGCGTTGAAGTGGCGGTAGTGCTTCTTGATGAATTGCGAGACGGGACCGGTCATAAGGGGATTCCTATCGATATTGAAATTTACGGAGATTTAGAAAGCCGGGACGCGAAAAGTCAAGCGGATCGCGCCGCGCGGGCCTCGGCGCCGTTTTCCTGCGGCTTGGCGAAGTCGGGCAAGTCGGAGAGGTAATCCTCGAACCTTTGCTCCTCCTCGCGGCGGCGCGCCGGATCCCAGCCCAGCTCGTCGCCCATGATCTCGAGGACGCGCGGCAGGGCGCGGCGGGCCGCGACGATGTCGAGAAAAGCCAGGCGCGTGCGGCGGGCCAGGACGTCGGTGATCGTGTAACCCATCTCGCGGCGGATACCGTAGACCACCTCGGCCTCGAGGTAGGGGTGGGCCTCGGCCAAGCGCTGGCCATAACCCTCGCGGGCGAGGGTCGCGACCTCGCGGGCCAGGGCCCCGTAGGCCTTGGCCAGGTGCCTTGCGACGTCCTCGGGGAGGCCAAATTCCTTCCGCAGGCGCTCCGGCAGGTCCTCGGTATAACCGACCGCGCCCATCAGCGGCACCACCTCGCTGCGCGAGGGGCCGAGCGGCGCGAGGTGACCGACCTTGATCGCGTGGTCCACCGCGTCCAGCGCCATCTTGCGGTAGGTGGTCCACTTCCCGCCGGTGACGGTCAGCAGGCCCGAGTCGCTGACGTGGACGATGTGGTCGCGCGAGAGTCCCGCCGTATCGGAGGCCTTGGGGTTGGAGACCAGGGGCCTAAGGCCGGACCAGGCCGAGAGCACGTCCTGACGCGAGACGGGCACGTCGAAGTACTGCTGGATGTGGCGGAGGATGTACTCGATGTCCTCATCCGTCGGCTTGGGATTGCTTTCGATCTTGGCCGGGTTGTCGGTGGTGCCCACCAGGGTATGGCCCAGCCAGGGTAATAAGAAAAGCACGCGTCCGTCCTCGG
>SZOV01000039.1 GCA_030263375.1 Deltaproteobacteria bacterium PRO3 | reverse complement strand
GGGCTTCTACGGCGTCAGCCGCAAGGCGGGCAACTACACGGTCCCGCACTTCCAGGTCCTGCTCGGCGGGCAGTGGGAGAACAACGGCGGCGCCTACGGGCTGCCGATCGTCGCGATCCCCTCGAAGAACATCCCCGCCGTCGTCGAGCGCCTCACCGGGCGCTTCGCGAAGGAACGCGGGAAGGGCGAGAGTTTTCAAGATTTCTACAAGCGCCTGGGCAAGGTCGAGACCAAGACCATGCTGGAAGACCTGATCAAGATCCCCGACCACGACAACCACCCCGAATACTACAGCGACTGGGGCGACACGCGGGAGTACACGATCGGCGACATCGGCACCGGCGAGTGCGCGGGCGAGGTGGTCTCGATCGCCGAGTTCGAGCTGGCGGCGGCCGAGCGCGAGTACTTCGAGGCCCAGGTCTTCTACGAAAAGGATCAGGTGCAGAAATCCGGCGAGACGGCCTTCCGCTCGATGGTGACGGCGGCCCGGGCCCTGGTGAAGACCGAATTCCTGGACGTCCCCGGCGACGCCGACCGCGTGGTCGAGGAGTTCCGCAAGCGCTTCTACGACACGCAGAAGTTCTGGGACCCCTTCGCCGGCGGCAAGTTCGGGCAGATGCTCTTCCTCGCCCACCAAAAGGCGAAAGAACCCTACAACGCGGAATCGGCCCACCACCTCTTGGAAGAGGCCCAGCTCTTCATCGACGCCGCGCACAGCTGCTACAACAAGATGGCCGCCCAGGCGGCCGCGCCGAAGGCGGAAGGTTGAGGAAAGCGCCATGGACCTGCAGCACATCAACGTCAAGCTCTTCGCCGAGCGCCCCGAGGCGGTCGACCGGGAGAAACTCACCCCCATCTTCCAAGGCTGGATCCAAGACCAGGTTTGCGACGAACTTCTGCTCGACGTCGCCGACTACCTGCACGTCGACGCCGGGCCGGGCATCGTCCTGATCGGCGAGGAGGCGGACTACAGCATGGACGAGACCAAGCACCGCCTGGGCCTGCGCTACAACCGGAAGCGCGGGCTGGCCCTGGACAACGCGACGAAGCTGGCTCAGGCCCTGCGCGCGGCGCTTAAGGCCTGCCTTAGGCTCGAGGCCGATCCGCGGCTGGAGAGGAAGCTGAAATTCAGCCGGCGCGAGGTGGAACTCTTCGTCAACGACCGTGCGGTGGCGCCCAACACGGAGGCGACTTGGGCGGCTTGCCGGGGGGATCTGGAAAAGTTTTTCGGAAAAATCTTTGCCGGGAATACCTTCAAGTTGGAGCGTCAGCCCAACCCGCGCGAGCGTTTCGGCGTCACGCTGAAGACCGAGCAAGATTTCGATCCGCAGGCGATATTGCAAGCGCTGTAGGGGCCGTTCGCGAACGGCCCCTACGGATTCCGCGACATAGCCAAATATTTTGCTTAAACCTGATGATAGGAAGCCCCATGCCCATCCAACAGATCAACCCCCAAGAAGCCAAAGACCTCCTCGACCAGGACCCCGAGGCGATCTACGTCGACGTTCGTTCGATCCCCGAATTCACCGCCGGCCACCCGATCCGCGCGATCAACCTGCCCATCATGCACAAGGGCGCCTATGGCATGGAGCCCAACGCCGATTTCCAAAAGGTCGCGGTGGCGGTGCTGCCGAAGGACCGCAAACTGATCGTCGGCTGCCTCGCGGGCGGCCGCTCGCAGAAGGCCTGCGATATCCTCGCCCAGCGGGGCTTCACCCAGCTCTACAACGTCTACGGGGGCTTCGGCGGCGGCCGCAATCCCGAGACGGGCGAGCCGCAGCCGGGCTGGAAGGACCTGGGACTTCCGGTCAGCGACGAGAACGGCGAAGGCGTGAGCTATGCTTCTTTGGCGGTGAAGGCCAAGTAGCGAATCCTATCGTCCCCATGATGCGAGGCGGAAAATTCCGATAAACCCAATTCCCCGCTCTGAGGCGCCGTAGAGCTTCTTTAGAACCAGCGCGCCAACAGCACGCCTAGCCACAGCCCCAACATCCCCAGGGCCACGCTTCCCAAAAGATAGGCGGCGCCGATCGCCAGCTTCCCCTCCTGCAGCAGCTTGAAGCTCTCGAACATGTAGGTGGAGAAGGTCGTGTAGGCCCCCAGGAAGCCGACGAAGAAGAAGCTGCGCAGCGGGGCCGAGCTGTGCAGGCGGTCGCCCGCCAAGGTGGCCGCGAAGCCGATGACGAGACAACCGCTGAGGTTGACGAAGAAGGTCCCCCAGGGAAAGCCCAGGCCCGCCCAGCGCTGCACGACGCCGCCCAGAAAATATCTCGAGAGCGTCCCCAAGACGCCGCCCGCCGAAAGGTAAAGGACATTCATCGCGGACTCCTATCCAATTAAGGCCTTCGCCCGGCGAAAGATCGCATCGAACATCGGCTCGGTCAATTTCCCCGTGAAGGTATTCTGCTGGCTGGGGTGGTAGGAGCCCAGGAGGCGGTAAGGGCCCACCTGGGCCTCGGCGCCGTGGGTGAACTTGGTCTTTGGCCTCACCACCCAACCCTGGCCCGCCAAGAGCCCCAGGACGCCGTCCCAGGCGATGCTGCCCAAGGCCAGGATCACGCGGAGGCGTTTCAGGAGGCCCAGCTCGGCCTCGAGGTAAGGATGGCAGCGCTCGCGCTCCAGGGGCAGCGGCTTGTTCCCGGGAGGGGCGCAACGCAGGACGGCGCTGATGTAGGCGCCGTACAGCTTAAGGCCGTCGTCCCGCGAAACGGAGCGCGCCTGGTTGGCGAAGCCGGCCTTGTGCAGGGCGCGGTAGAGCCAGTCGCCGGAGCGGTCGCCGGTGAACATCCGCCCCGTGCGATTGGCGCCGTGCGCGGCGGGGGCCAGGCCGACGATCCAGAGCCGGGCCGCGGGGTCGCCGAAACCGGGGACGGGCCTGCCCCAATAGACTTGGTCCGCGAAGGCCGGCTTGCGCAGGCGCGCGACTTCTTCCCGCCAACGGACGAGTCTGGGACAGAGGCGACAGGCGACGATGCGCCGCTGGAGTTGAAGCAGTGTCATGGAAAATAAAAAACCCACCCCGGTCTCCCGGGATGGGTTTGGAATCTTGAGCAATCGTCGCCTTACTTCTTGCGACGCGCCCGGAAGCTCATCCAGGCGAGGCTGGCGGCGGCGAAACCGAAGACCGCCATGCTGGAGGCGCCGGCCGCGTTGCCGCCCAAGGAGCAGCCGCCCATGTGGATGCCGCTGCCTTCGAGCTTCATGCAGTTGTTGCCGTCGGGATTTTCGTCTTCGAGGCAGATGCGCAGACAGTTGCCGGGCGCACCGTTGACGAAGACTTCGCCGATGGGGCACTGCTGGCATTGACCCACCACACCGCCTTGGGCGTCATCATCACCGTCATCGACGCAAACGCAGGTGCCATCCGGGCTAAAATCCACTTCGCCACCGTCCGGGCATCCGAAGTTTACAGGTTTGCAAAGATAGCCGTCGCAGACTTCGCTGGTCTCGGCGCCGCAACCGCTGTCGGTGCAGCACTCTTCGGCGTTTTGGCAGGTATCGCCGGGAGCCGTGTTGGAAACCCTAGGAGTGAACTGGATGAAGGCCACGGTGAGGATGAGGAAGAGCACCGGGAGCAGCACGTAAAAGGCCGCGTTACCGTGTTTGCGAAAGAAAACTTTCATAGGATCCCTTTCCCTGGGTTATAAGGATCGACACTTTGAGTGCTTGTAAGTCTTACCCAGTCCGAATTTTAAATTAGCTAGAGATTCCCAGGGACTCAAGCAATATTTTTCTAAATATTTCGTTGGATTAGCCCCGATGCCCCCAGCCAAACCCGTCATATTTTTGACAATCTTAATTTTCATCGGTTTGTCGCTGGTTTACACGCTGCGTCTAGACCGCCCCGAGGTCCTGGTGTGGGACGAGCAGTACCATGTCGCCGCCGCCCAGTCCTACCGCACGGGCTACAAGCCGGCCTATTTGAATCGCCGCAACCCTCCGCTGGGCAAGGAGCTGATCGCCCTCTCCGCCCGGCTTTTTGGAAAAAATTATTTTGCCTACCGCCTGCCGTCGGCGCTGAGCGCCGCCGCGTTGGGCGCCTTATTGTTTTGGACGGCGGCCTGGTTGACGCGGCGCTGGGAGGGGGGCCTGCTCGCCCTCTTGTTCTGGCTGAGCTCCACCCTCGCCTTCCTCCACGCCCGCCTCGCGATGCTGGACATGGCGGCGACGCTGTTTTTTTTCGCCGGGCTGGCGGCCTTTCTGCCGGTCTTGAAGGATCCGGGCGGCAGGCATCCCGCGAGATGGATCCACCTCGCCTGCTTATCGGCGGCCTTGGGCGGGGCGGTGAAGCCGATCGGCTACCTGCTGTTGCCGCTCTTTTTCCTCGGGCTCGTGGCGGTGCGAGACGCCTATCCCCTGCGCCGCAGCCTGCCACAGCTCCTGGCCGCGGCGCTGTGGACGATCGTAGTGACGCTGGTGGCCTGCTACGGGGTCTTGGGTTTCGCGCCGGCGGAGATCGTCACGGAGATTCGCCGCATCTTCGCTTTGCAGGGCTTTCTGCATAAGGACCATCCGGGTTTGTCGTCTTGGCATGAGTGGTTCTTGGGGAGGGGCGAGCTTTGGTACTTATCGCAACCGGGTCCGGAGGGGCGGCGCTTCGCAGCGCTGTGCGTCCAAAATCCCGTCCTGTTCGGGCTCGGCGCCTTCTCCGGCCTGGGGCTCGCGATCCGCGCGGCGCTGCGGAAAGACCCCGTCGACGTCTTCCTGGCGGCGGCGGTGCCGGCGCAGCTCCTGTTTTGGGCGATCTTCAAGGAACAGACGATCTTGAGCTACGCGCTGCCGATGGTGCCGGTGTTTTGCCTGAATATCGCCTATGCGCTGAGCCTGGCGGTACGGCCCACCGCCTATTATCGCGTCTGGGCGCTTTGCCTGGGGACGGCCTCGGGGATTTTTTTCTACAAGGCCTTTCCGGAGGTGTGGGGGACGTTTTTACCCTGAGCCTTGCCAAAAAACCGGGATCGGCTTATCTAGCTTTTCCATGATACTCGACAAAAAAATCGCCGTGGTGATGCCGGCCTACAACGCCGAGTTCACGCTGCGCCGCACCTACGAAGAGATCCCCAAGGAGATCGTCGACGACGTGATCTTGGTCGACGACGCGAGCCGCGACCGCACGGTCGAGGTGGCCCGCGAGCTGGGCCTGCACCACGTGGTGCACCCCAAAAACCGGGGCTACGGCGGCAACCAAAAGACTTGCTATCAAGAGGCCCTGGCCCGCGGGGCCGACATCGTCATTATGATGCATCCCGATTACCAGTACACGCCGAAGCTGATCCCCGCGATGGCGGGGATGATCGCCGGCGGAATTTACGACGTGGTCTTGGCCTCGCGCATCCTGGGCCGCGGCGCCCTGAAGGGGGGCATGCCCAGATACAAGTATGTGTTCAACCGATTTCTGACCGCGACGCAAAACCTACTGATGCGGCAGAAACTAAGCGAATACCATACGGGCTATCGAGCCTTTTCGCGCGAGGTCCTGCTGAAACTTCCGCTTCTGGCCAACTCCGACGACTTCATCTTCGACAATCAGATGCTCGCCCAGGCGGCTTACTTCGATTTTCGCATCGGCGAGATCAGCTGCCCGACGCATTACAGCGAGGACAGCTCGTCGATCAACTTTCGAAGGAGCGTCGTCTACGGGTTGGGGGTGCTGGGAGTCTCGGTCCAATACGCGCTGAACCGTTGGGGCGCATTGCGGTCGAAAATATTTCACCACCGGTCGGCCAACCTAAACCCCTCACGCTCCGAGGCTCTCTCTCCCCACGATGCACGGCTTTCGTAGACACGCCGATCTTTGGCTCTGCCTTCTGCTCTGTCTGTTGGCGCTGGGGATCACCTTGCCCTTCCTGAACCACGCCTATCACGTGGACGAGCCGCTGTTCCTCCGCGTCGCCCGGCAAATCCTATCCGACCCTTGGAACCCTTACGGGTTTCAATACCTGTGGGACAACGAACCCAAGCCCATGTCGCAGATCGCCGCCTTTCCACCGCTCTTCGCCTATTTTTTGGCCGCGGTGGGCGGCGGACGGGAATTTCCGCCCGAGGCCCGCATTCATCTCTCGCTCGTGCCTTTCGCTTGCGTCGCGTTGGTGTCGTTCTATCTCGTCGCGCGAAAACTGGGACATTCCCCCGTCTGGAGCTTTTTCGCGGCGGCGCTTTGGGCCTGCTCGCCGGCCTTCGTGGTTTCGGCGAACCTCGCGATGCCCGACGTCGCCGGCATCGCCTGCTCGCTGCTCGCCCTCGCGATTTGCCTCGGCGGCTGGCAAAATAACCGGACGGCCCCGCTCCTCGCGGGAGGCGTCCTACTCGGGCTCGCCCTGCTGATGCGCTACAACACCGCTCCCCTGCTGCCCGTCTTCGTCCTGCTGGGCTGGTCCTACGGCGCGGGGCGCCGCGGTTGGATCCCGGCCATACTCGCCGCGGCCCTTTTGGCGGCGTGGCTGGTATGGAGCAAAAAGGTCGCCTTCCAATCCCATTCCACGCAACTCTTCTCCACCTTCTTCGGGGTCAAGGAGGCGCTCAACCGTTTTTGGGCTTTGAACAACGCCCTGAGCCTGGCGACATTCCTGCCCTTCCTCTGGGCGCTCCTGGTCTGGCCCAAGGGACCGTTTTGGCCGCTGTTCTCGCTCGTCGTCGGCATATATTACGGGGCCCTCGCCTCCAAGGCGGAGCCGATCGTGGGCTTCGAGATGTTCCCGGATTTCGTCTTCTTCAGCTTGGGTTTTTTCACCCTGGCCTATCTCGCGACCCGCCTGTGGGCCGACCTCAGGCGCTTGGCTCCTCTGGACTGCGGCGCGCGGGACTCGAAGGGCCAGGGACCCGAATGGTTCTTGGCGTTCCGTCCCGAGGCCTGGCGGCGCGATCCCGAGGCCTTTCGCGAAGCGGTGCTGATCCTATGGGTCTTCGCGGCGCTCGCCGTACCGCTGGTCTACGTGCATTTCGCCTCCAAATACCTGCTCTACGCCCAACCGCCGCTCATCTTGCTCGCTCTGAAGGCCCTCGTCGCCGTCGAAAATCGTTGGCACAAGCCCCTTGCCGCCCTGCTTCCGGCCGGCTTGGCCTTGTCCCTGGCCGTGGCGCACGCGGACTTTCGCCTCGCCGACGTCTATCGACGCAAGGCGCACGAAATGACCTCTGCCTATTTTCCCTGGCGGGGAAACCTTTGGTTCATGGGGCACTGGGGGTGGCAGTATTATCTGGAAAAACAGGGCATTCGTCCCCTGCCCGCCACGAGCTTCGGGACGGCGGGCCTGAAGGAAGGCGACGTCGTTTTGCGAGCCGCCTACGCGAGCCCCCAGCCGATCTTTCCCTCCCTGCATGAACGTATTCAAATCCGGAAGTACGTTCCGGTGTTCGAGGAATTTCCGCTCCGCACTATGAACCAACAAGCCCGGGCGGGATTTTATTCGAACATCTGGGGCCCCTTACCGTTTTCGGTATCGGATTTCGCGCTCGAGAATATAGCGGTCTACGATGTCGTCCGTTAGGTCCTTGGCGACGTAGATCGTCACCCCCGCCTCGGTCCGCGCCGGGCGGTAATTGTCCCGGATCGCGCGATCGATATCCCGGTAGTAAGGACTGCCCAAGCGATAGACGCCGGCGATCAGCACTCGGTAACGGCGGTCGACGAGCGTCTCCAGCAGCCGCTCGTCGGACATCATCTTGTAGGTCTCCAGGACGTCGCCGGGAATACCGACGTCGATGGCGTGGCTGCGCATGTGGTTTTCCATGCCCTCCGCCGAGGGGCAGCCGGCCAGGAAGGCGTAGCCCGGCCACCAAGTGAGGCAGGGCTCGCCCGGCCGCAAATAGCGCTTGGCCGCGCGCACCGCCCGGGAGATTCTGCGAAGCTCCCAATGAGAATGGTCGCTGCCCATCGAATTGATCTCGTGGTTCATGACCCGTTTGGCGGCGGAGGCGTAGAAAAACGCGGCAAAGGCCAGGGCAACGACGCAGAGTGCCCGGCGCCGCGTGAATCCGGCCTGCAATACCGGCGCGATCCCGATCACTAACAAGGGAACCACCGCGGAGAAATATTGGGTGAAGGGCGTGGCGGTCATGAGGTGGATGAGCAGAAAGCCCCCCACCGCCGCGGCAAGAAAGGCCTCGTCCGAGAGAAAAAATTCCTTCCAGCCGCGCCGCGCCGCCTTCCAGACACCGATGAGAAAAAGGAGCGCGAGCAGGAACATCTGCGTCTCGACGAAGACCGTTTGGGCGATGCCGAGGCGAAAGGCGTCTTCCGAGATCCCCGGAAAGATCTTCGTGTGGTATTCGAGGTTGTATTGGTAGAAAAGTCCGGGATCCAAGGCGAAATAATAAAGGGTCAAGGGAAAGGTCAGCGCCGCGGCCCCGGCGAAGGCCGCGAGCGGCCGCCACGGCCGTTCGCGGGAATGTATCCAGAGATAGGCCGCGAAAAGCGGCAAGTAAGGGACCAAGGTCAATCGTCCGTTGACTCCGATGCCGATCGCGAAGCCCGCCAGCGCCGCCCAAGCAAGCCTCCGGCGAGGGTCTTGTCTCCAAAGCAGCAGCGCGACAACCGCAAGGGAGAGGGAAAAAGCGTTCAGGGGATGGGTCTTGATGACGGGGGCCCAAGCCAGGATCAAGCCGTTGGCGAACAAGAAAAAGGCGCAAAAATTCAGCGTCCAGAGATTTTTGGTGGTCTTCGCGACGTAAGCGAGGGTAAATAGACCCGCCGACGCCGTCAACAGCACCGATAAAAACCGGGCCGAAAACAATTGGTACCCGAAGACCTCCATCCAACCGGCGTAGAGGTAAGGGATGAGCGGCATCTGCTGGTAGAAGAAATCGAAGTACAGTTTCTTGCCCTGGGCCACGAGGCGGGCCGCCTCGAGATAAAGCCCCTCGTCTCCGTCGACGTTGCGATGCATGGCGAGCCAACCGAAGAGGCCGCACATCAGCAAAAAATAAACGCCCGTCGTTAGGTAGAGGGGCCAGACGCTCGGGGATGTCTTGTGATCCGACATGAACCTTAATCCGCTAAAGACGAAGCCGGAACGGCTTTTCCTGTTCCTCGCCTTGCTGTTCGGGGGAATTTTGGTTTTTCTGATCCCGCCCTACCAAGCCCCCGACGAGATCAACCACTATTTTCGAAGTTATCAAATACTGCAAGGCCATCTGTTTTCCGAAAAAACTCCCCAGGGTCTAGGCGGAAGGATTCCCGAGGACACTCTAGCCGTCATCGCCGCCTTCGAGGATCAGCCCTTTCACCCCGAGCCTCGCAGCTCCGCAGCCGAAATTTTGGAAAATCTCCGAAAAACCGTCTCCGAAGAGCCGAAGCGATTCGCGGCTTTCGCCAATACCGCGCTTTACTCCCCGGTGAATTACTTCCCTCAGGCCTTGGGCATGGGGATCGCGGGACTGTTCTCTTCGAATCCTTTGGTTCGCATGTACGGCGGCCGCGCCGCCAATCTCCTGCTCTGGGCGTTTCTCGTCTTTCTCTCCATCAAAATCGCTCCGGTCTTCAAGTGGTTATTTTTTGCGCTGGCCCTGTTGCCGACCAGCCTATTTCTCGCCGCCACCTGCTCCGGGGACCCGCTCACCAACGCGCTTTGTTTCCTTGCGATCGCCTTGATCCTGCGGCTGGTCCAAGACGGCTTTCGCCCCCGAGAACCCCGCATCCTCGCCTTGGCCGCGCTCTCCTGTGTCCTGGCGCTCGCCAAACCCTTTTATCTGTTGATTCTCCTGTTTTTTTTCGCGATTCCGCGACGCAAAGGGGGGCCCTTTCCTCGGCTCCTAAAATCCTTCCTGCTGGTGTTTTTGCCGGGTCTGATCCTTCAGACGGCATGGCTGGCGCTCGTCAAGGCCTCTTACGTGCCTCATCGACTGGATGTCGTCGTCTCGCCGGACGATCAGCTGCAATATCTTTTTCAGCACCCTTTTTCCGTCTTGGAAACCGTCGGACGGTCTCTACACCAATCCCTTCCCTTCATCCTTGCTTCCTTCGTAGGCGTCCTGGGATGGCTGGACACCCATCTTCCTCCGACCCTGCTCTGGATCGCGGGCGGGAACCTCCTGATCGCCGCCGCGCTGGACACGAAAGACGATTTTCGATTCTCTCCCAAACAAAAAGCGGTGGCCGCGACGGTATTTTTGCTGCTCACCCTCACGGTGTGCCTGACCCAATACCTGCATTGGAATCCGGTCGGGGCCGAAACGATCGAGGGTCTGCAAGGAAGGTATTTCTTGGCCTTTTCCCCTCTGCTTTTTTTATGCGGTTACACGCGTCCGCCTGCCGTCTTCCGTAGACCGGCGGCGGCGCTTCCTTTATTCGAGACGTTGCTCGTGTTCGCAACCCTGGTCTGGACGATCGCGGAGCTTGGCGGGAGGTATTACGGGTGATGTCGCAGGCGGCTTCCAAGGCAACGGGGTTTCTGAAAAAGTTCGACCCTATCCTTTTTTTCCCCCTCGCCCTCCTGGCTTGGGCGGTAAAAACCGTTTGGCTTCGTTCGGACGCATTTTCGGGCACCGCCCTCGCGGGGACTTGGGCCCTGCTGGATACCGCGGTGGCCGGCGCAGCCCTCTTCTTTTCCGCTTCGCTCAGAAAACGCGGGGTACCGGTTTGGATCGCGCTGGCTGTCTTTTTATCGATTCTCTTCCACCCCTACGCCTTCCGCCCCGGCATCCTGCTGGGCAATGAAATGTTGAGCGTCGCCCTTGCCTTGGCGGGCCTCGCGCTCTCCTTGCAGGGCGAATTCTTCTTGAAATCCGCCGCCCGATACTGGGCTTTCGCGACCCTTTGGGGAATGATCTCGTCTTACTTTTTTTGTCTTTCCCGATACCCGCTGCTGGGATGGATCTTTTTGCTGCGGGGAATCTGGCTGATTTACGCAGGCCAAGGCAAGCGCCTCTCCGCTCCGCTGCTCTTGGCCCCGATGTTGGCGCTCGGCGCGGCCGGGGCCGTCTACCTTCAGTCGGGCTCCCTGCCCTATCCGGGCTCTTCCACCCGGGACACCGCGGCTCGAGTCCTGACGCCGAGCTCCAACCCGCGGCTGCGCATCGGACCCGTCCATCTTTGGGGCAACGCGTTGGTGGAAGCGGCCGCGAAGGCGGCGGGACCGGACCACGCCGCCTCCTTCTCCAAGGTCGAGGTAGAGGTTTCCGGTTGGGCCTTTGGCCGAAACAGCTCCGTGGTGGCGGTGTCACTGAAAAACCACCGGGGCGAGCTTCTCGCCTCCACCCGCTCCTTCCGGCCGAGGCCGGAGGTGCGGGCGCTCCTACAGAACAAATATCCCGACCCGGTGCCCGAGCGGCTCGGTTTCCTCCTCAAAGAAGGCGTACCCTATTATCGCGCCAAGGGACTGGCCTTGGAAATCACCGACGCCTCGGGAAGAAAATTCGAGTCGATGCTGCAAAGGGACCCGCCCGCTTTCGAGGGCCTCGAATGGGCGCACGAAAAACAGATCCACCCGATCCCGACCGCGACCGCTAAATCCGACAGGTCGAAAGCCGAGTCGCGTCTTGCCGCAATCCACACCTGGTTATCCACCCGCCTCTTCTTCTTTTTCCTCGCCGCGACCCTTTACCTGGCCTGCTCAAAAACGGCGCGGAGCCATCTTGATTCCGTAAGCTCGACGTTCTTTATACTGGCCGTGGCACTCGCCCTCAGCTTTTTGCAAATCCTCACCACATTCCTGCCGGGGGATTTCCTGGTACGCAGCCAAGACATCTTCCTTGTCTCCCTGCTGTTCCCCGCTCTGGCCGTCTTGGCGATTTACTTGGCCTTCCTGCGCCTGAGCCGAGACTTGCTGCTCCCTGAAACTTATCCGACCTCCCCCGCGCAATTTTTCGCCCGAACCGCCGCCATTTTCGGCATCCTCTTGGTTTTTGCGATGCCGCCCTTCCAAGCCGCGGATGAAGGCGCCCATTTCTACCGCGCCTATCAGATCTCCGAATGGAACCTTAGAACTCCCAAAGTGCCGAGGAGCCTTTCCGAGACATTCGAGATGTTCGATTACCTGGCTTTCCTTCCGGAAAACAAGATCGGGATCTCCCAAATCTTGCCAGCGCTCCACGTTCCTTTGGAGCCGGAGAAAACCTGGGACGCGCCCGTATTGAGCTATTCCCCGGTCCCCTACCTGCCGGCCGCATTGGGAATACTGTCGGGCAGGTCGTTCGGCGCCCCTCCCCTGGTACTGATGTACTTGGGTCGCATCTTCTCACTGCTCGCCTACCTGGGGTTGGTGTCCCTGGCCCTCCGCCTCACCCCCATCCAGAAATGGGCATTCTGCCTCTTGGCGCTCACGCCCATGTCGATGGCGCAAGCCTCCGCCGTGACCGCCGACACCGTCACCCTGGGGCTCTCCTTCTTGACCTTCGCCTATCTGCTGAAGCTGTCGCAATCCGGTGCCGTGCTTCAAGCCCGGGAATGGCTCCTGCTTTCTTCGCTGCTGGCCTTGCTAGCTCTCACCAAGCCAGTCTATGCAATTCTCGCCCTGCTCTTTCCCATGATCCCGAGGCGGAACGTGGGATCCCGGCCGGGTTATTGGCTGGGTTTCGTCTGGCTGCTGTTGCTGTGCTTCGGGGTGAGCCAAGGCTGGGCGTATTTCGGAGGCAAAGTGCAAGGGTTTCAGTTGCTCTCCCCCGCGGCGCAGGAGCAAGCCGTTTTTGTCCTGAAACGCCCCTTCGAATTCCTCGAAATCCTATTGCGTACCTTTTATCGCAATGCCGGCCATTATTGGGACCATCTCGTAGGCCGGCTGGGATGGCTGGACACCGGCCTGCCCGACTCCTTCCGATTTTTTTACACCGCCTTGACGATCGCCTGCGCCTGGCTCGGATGGAGCGGTCGCGCCGATCTCGGCCTCTGGAAACGAGCCTGGCTCTTCCTCGTCCTCTCGGCCGGAGTGGCGCTTATCGCGGCCGTCTTGTTCATCACCTGGACCGCCCCCGGAGGCGCCACGATCGAAGGCATTCAGGGAAGATATTTCCTTCCTTTCGTCCCAATCTTGTTTCTGCTGTTGTATCCGTCCAAAAACCCCATCGCTCCGCGATCCGGGTTTCCTCCGTTCAAGCTTGCCGCGATAGCCGCGTCCTTGTGCGTCGCCACGACGCTTTTTGCCGTCCTGACCCGGTATTACGGCGCTTTCTGAAATTTGCTTGACGATTGAGGCTACCTAAGCTCTCAACGGACGAAATATTGTCGGGGAGATCTCATGTACCAAAACCATCGCATCGCCGTCGTCGTCCCGGCCCATAACGAGGCCTCGCATATCAGCTCGGTGCTGCGAAACCTTCCGGAATGGGTGGACCACATCGTGGTCGTCGACGACGCAAGCCTCGACGGCACCTCGGAGGCCGCCTTGAAAAGCGGAGACCGCCGACTCGACTTGATCCGCAATTCCAAAAACCTCGGGGTGGGAGGCTCGATGCTGGCCGGATATCGGAAGGCCCTCGAATTGGGCGCGGACATCGTGGTAAAAATGGACGGGGACGACCAAATGCCCCCAGAATATCTTCCGGCTTTATTGAAGGCGCTCCTCGAGGAAGGAATGGACTACGCCAAGGGCAACCGGTTTCTGGCGGGCGAATCCCTCCAAAAGATGCCCAGGCTCCGCCTCTTCGGAAACATCGTCCTCACCTTCCTGAACAAGCTGGCCTCGGGCTATTGGAACGTCTTCGACCCTCAGAACGGCTTTACCGCGGTCAAGTCTTCCGTATTGAAAAGACTCGAATTCAAATCCTTCCACCTCGGTTATTTTTTCGAAAACGACATGTTGATCCACTTGAACCTGCTGAACTGCCGGGTGAAGGACGTCGCCGTCCCGGCGCGCTACGGAGACGAAAAGTCGGACCTCAATCCCTTCAAGATAGGAGTGAGCTTCCCCCTATTGTTGATGCGGAGATTCGCCTATCGCATCTATCAAAAATACATTTTGCGGGATTTCTCTCCCATCGCGATGTTCCTGATCCTGGGGTCTCTCCTGTTCGCCTGGGGGTTCGGCTTCGGCGCTTATCTTTGGCTGCACACCCGCGCTACCGGCTTACCCACCCCGACGGGCACCATCATGCTGTCGCTCTTGCCGCTCATTCTGGGATTTCAGCTGCTGTTGCAGGCCATCGTGCTGGATATCCAGGAGACGCCAAAATAATTCGGATGTCCGCTTCAAATCATCTCCGGGGATTCGCGAATATATCTCTCCAAAGCCTCCTCCCAAGGGGGCAACGACGCCAACCTGTCCCAAGAGGCAATCTCGGTGGCGATCGCCATGTTTTTCGGCCGGACGGCGGCGCCCGGAAACTCCGAGACGGAGGCGGGAAATACCGGATAGCCCAGGCCCAGAAGCGTGAAGAGGCGCGAGATGAATTCGTACCTCGAGCAATGACCTCGGCAGGAGAGATGTAAAAGCCCGCTCGCCTCCCGCGCCAAGGGCAGAATACTTTTCGCCAGGAGCCGGGCCGGATTCGGCACGCCGATCTGATCGTGAACCACGCGCACCGAGCCGTTCTTCTTCGCAAGCTCCAGAATAGCCTTGATGAAATTGTTGTTGCGAGGCCCATAAGGCCAGGAGATGCGCAAAACCAGGGATTGCTCGGGAGGAAGCGCACGCTGAACGTACTCCTCGCCCTGGAGTTTGGTGGCGGCATAGTGGTTCAACGGGTTGGGCGAATCGGATTCGAGGTAGGGGGAGGATTTTGCACCGTCGAAGACCCCGTGCGAGCTAAGATGCACCAATTTCGTTCCGTGCGCTGCGCAAGCCTCCGCCAAATTTCGGGCGCCTTCCGCATTGACGCGTCGGGCGGCATCGCGATCCAGCTCGGCCTTGTCGATGTCGCGATAAGCCGCGCAGTTCACGACGTATGCGGGCCGCGACTCGCGAAAACAAGCCTGCACGGCGTGACGGTCTGAAATGTCCAGATCCCGATGGCTCGTCCCCCGCACCTCGAAACCGGGCCCATCCGCATCTCGCGCCGCAGAAAGAATTTCGGACCCCATCAGGCCCTCACAACCCGTTACCAACAGCACGTCTTTCACGTTTGCCCCCTCGATTCCCGAGACCGCGCAACCATTCCGTCGCAATCCCCAGCAACCAAGCAAAGTTCCTCGCAGATTGCACGAAGACTCCGTAACACGCCGTCGCGGGATCCCGTTTTATAAGAAATAGGGTGAACCGAAAATCCAATCCTCCGAGAAACAAGAACAACTGTCCCGCGAGCAGCAAGACGCGGGCCGCGACAAGGGGATAGAATATGAAGCCCCCCAGGAAAGCCGCCGAGGACAATATACGCCGTGGAATCCGAGGGTCGGTATAGGCATCGCCCCTCTTCTTCTCGGGATGTTCCCGGTACAGGCGGATGCGATTGAGCGCCCGGCGGTATTGAGACTTTAAATAGGGCCAAAGTCGCTCGGGGTGAAGGTGCCCCGTGACCGCCGTTTTTTGCAGGACCAGGCGGCTGCGAGCGGACAATTTATAGGTGAGATCCCAATCGTCCGCGCAGGGGTTGCCGAATTTTTCGTTGAATCCCCCCAAGGCCTCCAAGAGGCGTCGCCTCACCGCCAAGCTGGCCGTCGGATGGCAATCGACGCGTTCCTCGATCAAACCGTATTTGTATTCGAGTTCCAATCCGATGAATTTCGCCAACCGAATATCGGGCCGCAAAGTCTTGTAGATACCTCCCACGCCTCCGATCCCCGGATCGGCGAAGGGCTTCAGCATCTCCTCGAGCCAGTTTCGCTCGGGAAGGCAGTCGTCATCGGTGAAGACGCAAATATCCGCGGTCGTCATCCGCCATGCGGCATTACGGGCGGAGGCCGCACCGCCGTTGGCCCGGTAATCGTACTTGATGATAGGATACCGTTTCGCAAAGCCCGCCACCACGACACCGGAGCTGTCGGAGGATCCGTCATCCACAAGTATGATCTCGTCGGGCAACCGGGTCTGGGCGAGCAAGCTTTCCAGGAGACCCGCGATGCGATTCTCGGCGTTGAACAAGGGCACGAGCACCGCGGCACGGATCGAATTTGATGTGGAGCAGGAAATCATGGCCTTCTTTCGTGGGGGCCGGAATGCAGTCGAATCCCCTCTTTAGGACGGATGGAAGCTAAATTCACCCGACGAGATCTCTTCGTCAAGCCCCAGCAGCACCGAAACCTCTTTCGAGCAAATCGTTTCCCAGCGATACTTGGCCACGGCGGCGGGGCCGCGCCTTGCCTTCTCCCTCATTTCCTCCGGGTTTTCAAAGGCCCATCGGAGCTTGGCGGCCAAATCGAGTCCGTTCCCCTCCTTGAAAAAGACCGAGGTATTCCCGTCGGCGATGTCGCGAAAACCCGGAATATCCGACAATAGGGTCGGAAGCCCGCAAGCCATAGCCTCCAACAGGACCAGGCTGAAACCCTCGAACCTCGAGGGCATCACCAAAAGGCCGGAACGGCGAAACAAGGCCGGCATCTCATCGTGCGCCAGGCATGGAACGAACTCGATGTTTTCCCGAATTCCCAAAGCCTCGGCCTCCCGCATCAGGGAGCTTAACAACGAACCTTGGGCGACCAAAGTCAAACGCATCTCCGGAAATTCTGGCTTCAAGCGGCCCATCGCCTCGAGCAGATCCCTGTGTCCCTTGACCTCCACCGCCCTTCCGACGCACACCAGGCGCCGCATCGAAACGGCGGCCCTCGATTCATGCTCGTGCCGGACGAAGAGGCTTTCGTCGATGCCGTTGGGAATGAAGTGCGCCTTCCGAAAAATTTTGGAAGCGCGCTCCAGGGATTTCCAATACCAGCGGCTGGGCACCACGTAGCGATCGAACTGAAACCAGCCCCGCCGCAGAAAAAATTCCATCACGCGACCGTAGCCGCCGAATATCGCGCCGTAAAACCGGACCCAAGCGCTCCAGTTTCCCGGCAGATTATGGACCACCGCGACTCGCCTCCCGACCGGCAAGGGGAAAAAGGCCAGCAGGCCGGAGACGGGAACCGGCGCGAAGTCCTCTCGGAGCGCGTCGAAGCGTTCTTCGCGAAGTAGATGGAGGAGGTGGAACATCATCAGGACGTTCGCCATCGCCAGGGTGAAATAACTAGGAAAAGGGAAACGCTTCAGCAAAAAATCGGGAACCACCTTCTTGCGCAGGATCTCGATTCCCCCTTTGCGCTCGAATGGGAGCTCCTCGGGACGCATCTTCCCGCACAAATATTTTACTTCATGACCTTCCGCCGCGAGGCGCAAGGCCGTTTCCCGGGAACGCGTCTCGACCCCTCCCTCCAAAAACGGGGAGCTATGGGAGACAAAGAGGATTTTCATCGACAGATGACCTTTTCTGTGGCGCGGACCCAACGAATCTCCCGCACCGGCGGCCGCGAGGAGCGGGGGGGATTCGCACTTTGCATATAGCTTAATTTTACCCTCTTGAGGAAATATTCCTCGCCGCCCTCCAAGAGCCTTAACGGATAGGCGTAGCGATGCTTCCCGTCGCCGGCAAGCAGGGGAACGGTCAAGTCCGCCCCGCCCCCCGGATTGGAGGTATCCAGGGTTATCCGTATCGCCTTCGAACGCGAAACGCTCGGCGCCTCGGCCTCGAAGGTCAAGTGCGAGAACTCTCCCAGGCAAAGGCCCGGTGCCTCGTCGGCCTCGCGCCATTCTCCCTTCTCGTCGAGCGGCAAAATCGCATCCTCTTCCCGGAATGGCGGCCAGGCCTCCGAGAGGCTGGTGTTGGAAGGACGCGGAGGACGGTCCTCACCGGCGGCATCGTCTCGCTTACCCGCCCCCCCCTCGATCTCGAGGCGCGGAGCCCGCCACAGGCCCCAATCGTGGATCGGGTTCCCTTCGGGGAGGCCGCTCAGTCGCAGGGTGAGATCGCGGCCCGCATAGGCCTCGAGCGGGACCCTAATCGGAACCCACCCGCTCTCACCCGCCCCGAAACGCCGCTCCCACAGCAAACGGTTCGCCCCGTTTTCCCCAACCGCCTCCACCCGAAAGGTCATCCCGTCGGAATTCTCGTAGCTGGGCGCCGCGGGGCTGAGGGCGACCTCCGCGAAAAAGGTCGCGGAACGCGGAGCGGCGGGCAAGGACATCTTCCAATCGACCGTATTTCCGGAGTGGAGGAAGAGCGTCAGCCGCCGCGGATCGCGAAACTCGGTCCGTCGCAAACTTTCGTCCAGCCAATGGACGGGGGGCATCCCCGAACCGCGACGCACGAGCACAGAGTCCAAGATAAAATCTCCCTGGAGCAAGACCGTCCGGCGAGGTCCGAACACGGACAGCCGGTGCTCCCGCAGCGGCCGCGCGAGCTTGCCCAAGATCTCGAAGCGGCCCGGCGGCCAATAAAAAACCTCCTGCAGGCAATACGTCGGCGCGTCCGCCTCGTTTCTAAGGCAGGAGGCCGAAACTGGGCTGCGCCCGCGAATGAAATAGGAATATTCGGCGAAGCCGGCGCCCGACGAAATCCCCCAATAAACCATGGCCGCAAAACACACCGCGCCGAGAAGCGGCTTTTGAAAGAAATCCGCACGGAGCAGGAACCCTTTCCACACCTCTCCCCCACGAACCCCCCGACACAACAGCCAAGCCGCCCCAGAAAGGCCGATCCATACCAACATAGTCGGTTTCGAATACCAATGCGCCAAATTCCCCCGAAACAAGGCGATGGCGCCCAAGTTCAAGGCGCCGAACAGCAGCACGGCCAGAGCGCCCCTCGTGGCCTCCCCCCGCGCGGCGCCGCGCAGTAAGGCCGCCGTCGTCGCGCCGACGAGAAGCAACCCGAAGAAACCCCGCCCCCTCGCCGGCTGCGGCGAGGACACCGGCGCCCAGGGAAGCCCCAGCCCCTCGAGGAAAAACCTCCATCCCGGCCAAGCGACGCGCATTCCCCCCTCCGCCCGCTGCTCGACCAGGAAATACAGATCCTGAAAAGGATGCAAAACTCCGTAGTAGAGGTAGGGAAGGCTCGCCAACCAGGCCCCGGTCGCCCATGCGAGGAAATAGCGCTTCCGCCAACCCCATCTGCCCTGGGCTGCCCACAGCGCCGCCGGCCACACGAACACGCCGCCCCCGTAAGACCAGCTGGCGAGGAGGCCGCCCAGCACCATGCCAAAAGCGGCGAGGCCGTCCGTTCGGACCCTCAGGACGCTCCACAAACTCAAGGCGAATCCCAGACAACCCAGGCCGAGGGTCATGGCGGCGAATCCGAATTCGAAGCTGCTCACCTGGCTGGGAAAAAAGAACAGCGCCGAAATCCACGGCAGCAGGCACCACCGAGCGGGCCCGCGGCTGGACGCCGTCATCGCGTCGAACAGGAGGAACACCGTCAAAGCCCCGATGCCGATCCCCGCTCCCAGGACGATCAGCTGGTTCCAGGCGAAAAATTCGGCAAGAAAGGCCTGAACCAGGGTGGGAAAGACCATCGCGTGGCCGTTCAAAAAAGTGTCGCGAAAAAAATTCCCCCAGGCATAGCGGCCGGCCAGGATCTCGCCGATCAGGGGAGCAATCATCAGGTCGTCGTTGGAGGCCGTGTTCTCACCTTGCGACGCGAGAAAGGCGCAAAGCCGCCAAATCGGCAGGGCCGCAAGCAAGACGCAGAAGACTCGAAACGCTATTCGCATCCGGAATCCAAGTTCCAATAGAGGTCTCCGACCTCGGTCTTGTTCAGAAAGCTCAGGCTCACCTTGCCCTTTAAATCGGAATATCCCTTTTCATCCAGAAGCAGGTATTTCGACTTGGGCGGAAGGGCGAGCCTTTCGAGTTTCAACACGGCGGATATGCCGATGCCGGCGGGCACCTCGGCCAACTCGGGCGGAAAGGGCCACGGCGTGAGATAGGACAGCACCGTGTTGCACCAAGGGTCCGCCCCGGCCCGGTATCGCATCCCTTCCGCGACCGCCTCTCGAAAGGCGCGCCGCGACTCCGACGGGTATTGAAAGCTTTTCGAAACGGTCTCTAGGTAAGCCTTGGAAAAGGCCGGCGAGGTCGCCAATCCCGCGCCCACAAAAAGGCTCGCAATCCATAATCGACGTTTAGAGGCGAGGCTCAGGAAGACGCAAAGCAGGAGAACCGGCGCGAAGACGCGGTAATCGCCCCAGTTGAACAGCTCGTAAAAAAAGATCACGAAGCCCAGCAGCGACCCCAGGACATAAACGATGAAAAGCCCGGATCTTCGCCCCTCCTCACGCTTCCAAACCGAATAGGCCGTTACAGCCAGGACCGCCAACAGGAGGTATTGCTGCACATCCGGAAGGAGGTACTTCCCGTCGACCTTTATCAAGAGAACCAGGTTGTCGTAGGCATGGCCCCAAAAGTGCCCCCACAGGGCGCCAGGGTTGCTTTGGGACAGCTCCCGCAGTTCGGGAAAGATTCCGTAAGGAAAGGGCGCCCCCCAATACAGGACGAGCCAGAAGAAGGCGAACATCCAGGGCAGGGAAAGAGCCCCAACCCAGGCGAGCCGCGCCGCCGTGGGGCGCCGCAGCGAAGCCAAAAAGAAGGGCGCCCACAGGAAGGCCCAGGTGGTCCGCAACACCGAAAGGAAGAGCAGCAGCAGGCAAGAACCTATAAAAAATCCGGGGCCGCAGGAATCGCGTCTTTCCAGCAGAAGATAAAAGACGCCCGCCAGCAACACCGCCCCTCCCAAGTGGAGACTCTCCTGCATCATCGAAGGCATATAAAGATGCAGGGGCCAAGCCAGGGCAGCGACCAAGGTCGCGCGTCGCAGGGTCGCCGAGTCGGGACGGACCAAGGCCAGGAATCCCGCCAAAGCGGCGGTGAAAAAAAACAGGTTCCCATACAGTCCCGTCGCGGGACCCCATCCAAAGACCCGCCCCAAGGCGCCGTAGAACATCGGAAACACCGGGCCGTGGGCGTCGAAGCGTGAAAAGGAGGCCTTGGCCGGTTTTTCCTCGAAGGTGTAATAACCTCCCTGAAACCCGACCGCCGAAAAATCCAGGGCCTCATGCCAGTAATAGAGCTCGTCGCTGTAGTAAGGGGCATACGCGGCCGGCGTTTTCCCGAAATAAAGCTGGAGCAAGACCAGGGTCATCAGGGCGGGCAAGGACAAAAAAGCCGCGGTCCAAAGCAGTCGTTGGCTGCGAGAGTCTCCGTTCTCTGAAAGAGATTGGTTCACGGCTTGAACTCGAGGACGGCATCGACGACCCGCGAGAGCTCCGCTTCGGAGAGGCCGGTGAAAAACGGCAAACGCAACAGCCGCGCCGCCGTTCGTTCCGTCACGGGGCATTGCCCTTCCCGACCACCGAACCGGCGTCCCATCTTGGAGAGATGCAACGGTACATAATGAAACAACGCCATGATTCCCCGCGCTTGCAAATGACGCATGAGCCCGTCGCGCTGCGCCGCCTCGGGAAACAGCAAATAGAACATGTGGTGGGAGGACTCGCAGTGCCCGGGGACCTGGGGCAGGCCGACGCCGTGCGCCCCGGCCCATTCGCCCAGGCTCTTACGGTAGAATTCGGAGATCGAACGGCGCTTATCCTGGATTTCTTCGCGGCGTTCGAGCTGGGCGCACAGAAAAGCGGCCAAGATCTCCGAAGGCAAGTAACTCGAACCGATATCCACCCAGCTGTACTTGTCCACCTGGCCGCGGAAGAATCGGCTGCGATCCGTTCCTTTTTCCCGCAGAATCTCGGCCCGCTCGACGTGGACGGGATCGTTCAGCAGGATCGCGCCGCCCTCTCCGCAGCTGAAATTCTTGGTCTCGTGGAAGCTCAGGGCGGCGATGTCGCCGAAGCCGCCGAGGGGCTTGCCGCGGTATTTGCCGAAGAGGCCGTGGGCGTTGTCCTCGACGATCTTGAGGCTCCGCCGGTCCGCAGTTTCCCGCAGCCGATCGTATTCGCAGCCCACGCCGGCGTAGTTCACCGCAAAAATCGCCTTGGCGGCCGGGCCGACCGCGGCCTCGAGCAAGCCCTCGTCGAGATTCAAGGTGTCGGGACGGATGTCGACGAAGACCGGCTTGGCGCCGCGCAGGACGAAGGCGTTCACGGTGGATACGAAGGTGAAAGAAGGCACCAGGACCTCGTCCCCCGGCTTGAGATCGAGCAGCATCGCGGCCATCTCGAGGGCATGGGTACAGGAGGTCGTGAGCAGGGCCTTACCGCCTACGATTTCCCGCTCCAACATTTCGTTGCAGCGACGGGTGAACTCGCCGTCTCCCGAGGTCCGGCCGCGCTCGACCGCCTCCCGCATGTAGCGGAACTCGTCCCCGGCGAGATAGCTGCGGTTGAACGGTATGGAATAGTCTCTCATCTCACGCCCTCTCGGTGCATGCCACCGGCAGGTCCGCGCCGCTGCTCTCGTAACGCACCTCTCGAAACCGCAACACCTCCGCCGGAGAACCGGCCACGATGGCGTAAGGCGGTATGTCCCGGGTCACCACGCTGCCCGCGCCAACGATGCTGCCCTGTCCAACGGTGACCCCCGGCAGGATCACCGCGTGGCCGCCGATCCAGACATGGTCGCCGACGCGGATGTCGCCGCCCCGGTAGTTGGAGAGGTGGTCGGGGTCGGGGCCGGCCGTATAGAACGCGGAGTGGGATCCGATCACCACGTCCGAGCCGACGAAGATCCGAAAATTCCCGATGTAGCTCGGGTAGAATTCCGCTCCCCGATTGATGCTGACCTGGCTTCCCAATTCGACCAGGCGGGGAAACTTGAAATAGACGCCGTAATCGAAAAAATTCATGCGTCCACACTTCGCCAACAGGGCCTTGAATGCGGCGTTCCGCAAGAACCCGGGAAGCAGGTCCAGAGCCACGTGCAGCAAATGGATGAAATAGACGTAGACCTGATTGAAAACGAGCATCCGGATCCGCGATTTCAACAAGTATTTCGAAAGCCGTTGGCTCATGCGAGACGCCTCATTTCTTTCACCACCAGAGGGATACCGGCCGGCTGGTCAGCTGGACGTAATACCAAACCAGACCGCTGCACAAGTGAAGACCGAAGACCCCCCAACCAGGCCACCAGCGCCGACCCCGTTCCGAAGGCGGGAGGTTGATGAGAAACAGGACCGAGGCGATGAACAATAAATACAGTGAAATCTGGCCGCTCCAGAAGAAATCGCCGAAACCGAAGTTGGGGCTGGAAGGCTCCGCTTGAGCGAGAAAATATTCGTAGAAGGCGCCGAAGGCGAAGATGAGCCAGGCGAAGGAAAGCCGAAAGTCCTCCCTCGCGCAGCGAGCGTAGGCGAGCGATACGTATAAAGGAAAAGCGATCGAGAGGAGAAATTTCGGCAAGAGCCAAGAAGAATACAAGCCGTGGACCTGAAACGGCGCCCAAACGATCTTCATCGGCGTCCCCAGAGCCTGGCGCTCGAAGGCAAATTGGTACTGCCATAGCAAGATCGCGACCGCCATGCCGAAGACGCCCAGCAAAAGCGGAAGCGCGTCAATCCGTTTCTTGGCGCCGAGCCTCCAGGCCATGGCCAAGCCCAGCGCGGGAAGCAGACAGATGGCGAAATTCGGCTTGGCCAGGACGTTGAGAGCCGTCGCCAGCGCCAAAACCGCCGTGCGCCGCCAAGCCCCCGAAGCGCCATCCTCTCCCCGCAGGGAGCGCAGGACCTCGAAGAACAGCCAAACGGAAAGCGGCACGACCAGCCGCATCGTGGAGCTGTGGAAGATGTTCATCCCAATGTAGCCCAGGTAGAGTTTTCGACTCGGGATCGAAAGCAAATTGACGGGAGCAACCAGCATCAGGGCCAAGGCCAGGCAGGCCGCGACCCATGCATTTTTCCACCCCTCCCCTGGACGGAGATGGGTGAGGAAGGTCCGGTAGAGGATGAAAGCCAGCAATAGATAAGCGCAGACTCCAATGACAAAGCCGGCATTCTCGAAGCCTCCGGGGAGCGCGGCCCGTGAGGCGTCGAAACCGTGCAAGGCCAACGCCACGGCGATGACGAGGGCCTGGTAGAGAAAATGAGGGGTCGCCGGCTCTCCCAAGCTCCACATCTTCCTGGCGAACTCCAGGTGAAAGGGAAAATCCGTCTCTCCTACCATTGTATGGAGCATCATCGGCGTAAAGAGCGCGAAGGCGGCGGAGAGGACCGTCGCAAGCGCCCATTTTTCGGAAGACCGACTATTCAAGGAAACCATCGGTGGTACCACAGCCGAACCCCCTCGACGATGAAGGCATTTTTGTGAAAGGCGCGAAGCGCGGCTACGTTCCGCGCTTGAGTGACGGTCCGAACCTTGGCGGCCCGGTTTTCCCGCTGGAGTTCCCGACATGCCGTTGTCAGGAGCGCGCCTCCAAGGCCCCGGCCGCGATGCCGGAGCTCGAGGGCGAGCAGCTCGATCCTCCCCCAATCGCCCTCCTCGCGTCGCGAAGCGACGAAGCCCGCGGGCTTCCCTCCGACCTCCGCCACCCACACCCCTTGGGGCGCTTCCTCGAGACAACGCTCGAGCCAGGCCCGATAGAGGGCGTCGGCGGATTCCTTTGAGATGCGCGAATCATAGTGAAATCTCCCCAGGCGGAAGGCTTCCTGGGCGAGGGCCAGGAGGGCCGGTCGGTCCGGATCGGAAACCGGGCGGATCCGGCCGGAAAGATCCGGAGCGGGGCCGACCTCGGGGCCGTGGAGGTGTTTTTCCAGGGAGACGCGGATGTCCGTAAGGTGAAAGCCGTGGGCTTCGGCCAACTCCAGGGTCCGGCGATCGTCGGGCACGGCGAGGAAGTAGAGCCCTTCGATCCGGTTTTCTCGGCACCAACGCAAGACCGACTCGACCGAAGCCTCCTCCAGTCGATCGCCGCGCACCCTCGCGATCCTCTTGCCGAAGAATCGCGAGTCCCACTCCAAATATTCGCAAGGCGTTTCCATATCAGGATGGCTCCCGACCCGCGAGGCCCCAACTATTCTCCCAATCCGGGAATGGCAAGGATTATCGTCTCGGCGGGCGAAGGTCCCGCTTCTCCAGTCAATCGCCCTGCCCGGTTCTGGTCTTCACGACATAGGTTGGACGGCCCAACATCCGGTAATACATGCGCGCCAGGTACTCTCCGAAAATCCCCAGCGTGAAAAGCTGGGCTCCGGAAAAGATGGCGATGATGGAAGCCAGGAAAGCGAAGCCGGGGACGGACCGCCCGGACCATAAATACCGGGCAAGCACGAAAGTCAGTACCCCGATTCCGAAAAGGGTGAAGAAAAAGCCGATCCAACTCGCAATCTGCAAGGGGAAGGCGCTGTAACCGGTCACCATATTGAAAGTGTGCGCGACCAGCTTCCCCAACCCGTAATGCGAGCGGCCGAACTTGCGCTCGCGGAGGTGGACGGCAACGGAGGCGAAGGAGTCCGTGCACCACCCCAACAGGACGTCGACGGAGACGTACGACCCCCGGCACTCCGCAAACCCCTCCCGCAGGGAGGCCCGAAACAGCCGGAAGGCGCCGGCATAGTCGGCGCTGCCGACCCGCAGAAGGTTTTTGAGCGCCCATTTGGCGGCCTTAGTGGCGAGCAATCGACCCCTTCCATGGACCCGCTCCGAAGGGATGCCGTAGACCACGTCGTAGCCCTCTTGAAGCTTCGCGAGCAGTTTGGGAATTTCCGAGGGAGGATGCTGAAGGTCGTCGTCGAGGGTCAGGATGATCTCTTGTCGCGCCTCCCGAATACCGCAGAGCAGGGCGTTGTGTTGGCCGTAATTGCGGCTGAGCCGGATGCCCCTGACCTTCGGATCGGAAGCGGCGAGCCTGCGAATCACGTCCCAAGCCCCGTCCTTGCCGCCGTCCTCGACGAGGACGATTTCGTAGGGCATTCCGATCCCGGAGAGTGTCCCGGCGAGCTCCCCGCAGAGCTCCTCCAAGGAAGACTCGCTTTGGTAAACCGGAACGACCGCGGAAATGCCTTTCATGGTGCTCCTTAGCCGAGCAGGTCCCGCAAGCGGGGAAGCCCGGCATCCTTCGGCGACAGGACGATGTCTTGCAGCGGCAATCGGATATCCAAATCCGGATCCGACCAAAGAATCCCGCCCTCATCCTCCGGATCGTAAAAATCGCTGCACTTGTATAAAACCTCCGCCTCCTCGCTGAGGACGCAAAAGCCGTGGGCGAAATACTCGGGGATGTAGAATTGCCGCAGGTTCTCCCCGGAGAGGTGTACACCCGTCCATTTCCCAAAATTCGGAGAATCGCGACGGATATCCACCGCGATGTCGTAGATTTCGCCCCGCAATACGGTGACCAGCTTCGCCTGCGGCTTGTTTTTCTGAAAGTGGAGGCCGCGAAACACACCCTTCACCGAATGGGAAAAATTATCCTGAACAAAGGCGTCGGAAATTCCGGCGGACTTGTATTTGAGGGCGTGGAACACCTCGACGAATCTGCCGCGGGCATCCCGGTGGATCGGCGGCTCCAGCAAAAGAGTCCCCGGAAGGTCGGTAGGCAAGAGCTTAACGGACATGGGGGGATTCCTCCTCCACCACCTGCCTCAAATACCTCCCATACCCATTCTTCTCCAACCCCTTCGCCAATTCCAACAACCGCGCCGAATCGATAAACCCCTCCCGCCACGCGATCTCCTCGACGCAGCTCACCTGCAGGCCCTGCCGTTCCTGGATCGTCTGGATGAAGCTCGAGGCCGCCATCAGCGAGTCGACCGTCCCCGTGTCCAGCCAGGCGAAGCCGCGACCCAGCAGCTCCACGCGCAGCGCGCCGCGCCGCAGGTACTCGAGGTTGACGTCGGTGATCTCCAGCTCGCCCCGCGCCGAGGGTTTCAGCCCCTTCGCGATCTCGACCACGCCGGCGTCGTAGAAATAAATCCCCGGCACCGCGTAGCGCGACTTGGGGACCCGGGGCTTCTCCTCGATGCTCAGCACCTTGCCTTCGGCGTCGAATTCCACCACGCCGTAGCGCTCGGGGTCCTGCACGGCGTAGCCGAAGACCAAACCGCCCCGTTCCAGCCGGCTGGCGCGCTTCAGGATCTCCGGCAACCCGTGCCCGTGGAAGATATTGTCCCCCAACACCAGGCAGACCGGCTCTTTCCCGATGAAGTCCTCCGCGATCACAAAGGCCTGCGCGATTCCCTTCGGCTCGGGCTGCTCCGCGTAGCGGAAGCTCAAGCCCAGCCGCGAGCCGTCGCCGAACAGCTTTTGAAAATGCGGCAGGTCGTGGGGCGTCGAGACGATCAGGATATCGCGGATCCCGGCCTGCATCAGCGCCGCCAGCGGGTAATAGATCATCGGCTTGTCGTACACCGGCAAGAGCTGCTTGCTGACCGCGCGGGTCAACGGATAGAGCCGGGTGGCCGAGCCCCCGGCGAGGATGATCCCTTTCATAGCGGGTATTGCCTCCTGATCCATTCGCGGTACTCGCCGTTCTGCACCCGGCGCACCCAATCGCGGTTGGATAAATACCATTGCACCGTCTTGTCCAGCCCGCTCTCGAAGCTCTCCTCGGGAAGCCATTCCAGCTCCACCTCGAGCTTCACGCAATCCATCGCGTAGCGCCGGTCGTGGCCGGGCCGGTCGGGGACGAAGGTCTTCAGCTCGCGATAAGACCCGCCCGGCCGCGG